>DASPQK010000187.1:0-19068 GCA_035624985.1 Syntrophobacteraceae bacterium
ATCAGCCGCAGCGCCCTTTTTGGCAAGCTGAACAGCTTGGGGTTCAAGGCAATGGACAGTGCTACGGTCTTTTGCAAAATGCGGGGCAATCCCTATGTCGAACTGGTGCACTGGCTAAGCCAGGTTCTGCAGCTTCAGGACTCGGACCTGCACCACATCATTTCTTACTTTAAACTCGACCTCTCAAAACTGGCGAAGGACCTGACCGCCGGACTCGATCGTCTTCCTCGAGGATCGACCAGTAATCTGGATTTATCTTCTCAGGTAGAGGAGGCTGTGGAGCGGGGTTGGGTTTACGGCAGTCTGATGTTTGGCGAGTCTCAGGTGCGCACGGGCCACATTCTGCTTGGCGTTTTGAAAACACGGAGCCTGCGATATTCGTTGGAGGGGCTTTCAGCGGAATTCAAAAAGATCAGCCTCGATACGATTGCGGATAAATTCGATACGGTGGTTGGCGGTTCACCGGAAGAACAACTTGCCGCAACGGATGGAAGCAGGTTGGGGGGGCCCGCGGCAGCCGAAGCGGAAGGACCGCTGGGACCGGGGCCTGCGGGTAAACAGGAAGCCTTGCGTCAATATTCGGTCGACCTCACCGAGAAGGCCCGCAAAGGAGAAATAGACCCGACTGTCGGGCGGGATGAAGAGATTAGAAAAATAGTGGATATCCTGATGCGCCGCAGGCAGAACAATCCGATTCTTACTGGAGAAGCCGGTGTGGGAAAAACTGCGGTAGTGGAAGGGTTTGCTCTAAGAATAGCGGCGGGTGACGTGCCGCCGCCCCTTCAGAATGTGGCGCTGCGGGCCCTGGATTTGGGCTTGCTGCAAGCGGGGGCAAGCTACAAGGGGGAATTTGAAAAGCGTCTGCGGCAGGTAATCGATGAGGTCCAGTCATCCGAGAAGCCCATAATCCTCTTTATTGATGAAGCGCATACGCTGATCGGCGCAGGAGGGACGGCGGGCACCGGAGACGCGGCCAACCTTCTAAAACCCGCCCTGGCTCGAGGCACACTGCGGACTATTGCGGCCACCACCTGGGCTGAGTACAAAAAGCATATCGAAAAAGACCCTGCGCTGACCCGCCGTTTTCAAGTGGTGCAGGTGCTTGAACCCAGTGAAGAAAAAGCGCTCCGGATGATGCGCGCCATTGCCTCGGTTATGGAGCAGCATCATCGGGTGCAACTGCTCGACGAGGCTTTGGAGTCTGCCGTCAAGCTATCCCGGCGTTACATACCCGACCGGCAGTTGCCTGACAAAGCCGTCAGCCTGCTCGACACCGCGTGCGCCCGAGTAGCAATCAGCCAGCATGCTGTCCCGGCGGAAGTCGATGATTGCCGCAGGCGGATCAGCGGCCTTGAAACGGAACTTCAGATCATCGAGAGGGAACGCGGCATCAAGGAAGACACGGTTGAGAGAAGCGCTGCGGCAAAGGCTGCGCTTGAGACCGAGCGGCAAAGGCTCCGGCAGCTCGAGGATCGATGGGCATCCGAACAGGAACTGGTGGGACAAATACTGGAAAAGCGCGCGCAGCTGCGGGAACTTATTGGCAGGGTGCCCGAAAACGGCGACGGCCTCGAAGCTGAAACCGCTGTTGAAGAAAAGGAAAAAAGCAACGGCGGGGAGCTCCAGCAATTAGAACAGGAGCACCGGGCGCTGCAAGCCAGGTTGAAAGAATTGCAAGGGGAAAGGCCTCTCATTCTGCCTACCGCAGATGCCCAGGCCGTGGCTTCAGTGGTCTCCGACTGGACCGGAATTCCCGTTGGCCGGATGGTAAGAAACGAGATTGAAACAGTCCTGAACCTTGCCGACATTTTGAATAGGCGCATCATAGGGCAGCGGCATGCTCTGGAGATGATCAGCAAGCGGATTTATACCTCCCGGGCGCAACTGGACAATCCTCAGAAACCGATCGGCGTCTTTATGCTGGCCGGTCCGTCGGGGGTAGGCAAAACCGAGACGGCGCTCGCCCTGGCAGAAGCTCTCTACGGCGGGGAACAGAACATCATAGCCATTAACATGAGCGAATTTCAGGAAGCGCATACGGTCTCTACACTCAAGGGAGCTCCTCCAGGTTACGTGGGCTACGGGGAAGGCGGCAGGCTGACGGAAGCGGTACGCCGAAAACCTTACGGTGTTATACTGCTCGATGAAGTCGAAAAGGCGCACCCCGACGTGCACGAGATCTTCTTCCAGGTCTTTGACAAAGGGTGGATGGAAGATGGCGAGGGGCGGGCGATCGATTTCAAAAACACTCTGATTTTACTGACGACCAATGTGGGCACGGACCTTATCATGAATATGTGCGCCGATCCCGATCTGACGCCCGATGTAGATGGCCTGACCAAGGCGCTCAGAAAGCCGCTGTTGGGGGTTTTTCCACCCGCCCTGCTGGGACGGCTGGTCATTATCCCTTACTACCCCCTCAGCGATTCCATGCTGACCGATATAGTGCGCTTGCAGCTTGGCCGAATCGAAAGAAGGATTCTCGAAAATCACGGGATCCCGTTTACCTACGATCCGGAGATGGTTCAGCACATCGTGAGTCGCTGTACGGAGCTGGAGAGCGGCGGCCGCATGATCGACGCCATCCTGACCAATACGGTATTGCCTGAGATCAGCCGCAAAATACTTATGTCCCTGATGGAGGGAGCGCCGATCAGCCGCGTTCACGCCAGTGTTGCAGATGGAGAATTCGTGTATAGCTTCTGATGACTGAAGGAAGACCATGGAGAGGACGCAGGAACACAGAGCAGTCGCGATAGCCACGCCCCTTGGCAAGGATGTGCTGTTATTCTTCCGCATGACCGCCACCGAGTCGCTGGGAAGGCTTTTTGAGTTTCAGATCGACCTTTTGAGCCAGGACCCCAACATCAGGTTCGATGACATCCTGGGACAGAAGGTCACTGTCCGGCTGGACCTGGGCCGGGGCAGGCAGCGCTACTTTAGCGGTCACGTCAGCAATTTTACCCAAGGCGGCACAGTCGGAGATCTTTACGCCTACCATGCTACCGTGCGTCCATGGTTGTGGTTTCTGACCCTCACGGCAAACTGTCGAATTTTTCAGGAAAAAAAAACCCCCGATATCATAAAGGAGGTATTCAAAGACCAGGGCTTTACCGACTATGAAGAGGCGCTCAGCGGGAGCTATCAACCCTGGGAATACTGCGTGCAGTACAGGGAGACTGATTTCAATTTTGTCAGCCGTTTGATGGAGCATGAGGGCATTTATTACTATTTCAAGCATGAAAACGACAAACACACCCTTGTGCTGTCCGATTCGACGAGCTCCCACCAGCCCTTTCCCGGCTACGAAAGATTGCCTTTTTATCCGCGCGACACCGCCCAACGCCGCGAGCGGGACCATATCTTCGACTGGCACATCTCGCAGGAGGTCCAGCCCGGGGTTTGCGCCCTAAACGATTTCCATTTTAAGACCCCCAAAGCCAACCTGCATGCTAAATCGGCCATTAAACACAGCCATGCCGTCTCCGATATGGAAGTCTACGATTACCCCGGCATTTATCTCGAAAGCGGGGAAGGCGAAAAATACGCCCGTGTCCGCATAGAAGAACGGCAGTGCGACCATGAACTGGTTCACAGTGAGGGAAATGCCCGCGGCCTTTCGGTGGGCTATCTTTTCGAACTTACGGGGTTTGCGCGCAAGGACCAGAATCGTGAGTACCTCATCGTTTCGGCAAAACATGATATAGTTTCAGACCTTTACGAGACCGGCAAGACCAGAGATGAGGTAGACATTTATGCGTGCAGCTTTACCGCCATGCCATCCCAAAAACCTTTCCGCCCGGCGCGCATCACCCCGAAACCGGTTGTGCGTGGCCCACAGACCGCAGTCGTGGTAGGACCTGCCGGGAGTGAAATATATACGGACAAATATTCGAGGGTGAAGCTCAAGTTTCACTGGGACCGGTACAGCAAGGCCGATGAAAAGAGCTCCTGCTGGGTAAGAGTATCGCAACTGTGGGCCGGGGCCAAATGGGGGGCGATCCATATACCTCGTATCGGCCAGGAGGTGATTGTCGATTTCCTCGAAGGCGACCCGGACCGGCCGATAATTACCGGACGTGTTTACAACGACGATAACATGCCGCCCTACGACCTGCCGGACAATGCCACGCAGAGCGGCATCAAGAGCCGAAGCTCCAAAGGGGGGAGCCCGACAAACATTACCGAGCTGCGGTTCGAAGACAAAAAAGGCGAGGAACTGATTTTTCTCCAGGCGGAAAAAGACCTGGAAAGCAGGGTGAAACACGACCTGGTGGAACTGGTGGGAAATGAAGACCATCTTACCGTGAAAAGCGATCAATTCCAGTTGATCAAGGGCGACAAGAACCTGGCCGTCAAGGGTGACCGGAACGAGAAGGTCGAGGGCACGATTTCCCGTGAGGCGGGAATGAACATACAGGAGAAAGCAGGCCTGCGGCACGCGCTTGACGCGGGTATGGAAATCTACCTTAAAGCCGGCATGAACATAGTCCTGGAAGCGGGAATGAGCATCACTCTCAAAGCCGGAGGAGGCTTCGTCGTTGTAGGCCCCGCGGGGGTGACCATATCGGGCACCCCTGTGTTGATAAACAGCGGCGGAGCGGCCGGTTCGGGGTCGGGGTGCTCACCCCAGCCTCCCAAGGCGCCCAGGGAACCGGGCGAGTCGTCGGCTGTAAAAAAGGAGACTGCGCCCCCTGTTGCTCCCGCGCCGTCTCCAAAGTCTCATGCGTTTAAATCAGCCGCAGTTTCCGGCATCGCATTTTTGCAACTCATGTGAGTGGTCTCGAATTTTTACGTTTGAGCTTTTAACTGATACCAATTTGCGCCCAAGATGGATGTCCCGGGAGGGCACACATCGCGCGACGCATTCGCTGCGCTCCCCCTCCCCTATGTAGGGTTGAGGTGCAGGGGTTCATCCGCGCCCGATCTTGAACGCGAATTGGTCTGAGTCCAAAAGAAGAAAAGACAAGAGCCATGTCTCAGGAGATCGAAAAGACCGTAAGCCTGATTTGGCAGAGCGCCGACAGCGACCCTTCACTTCAGCTTTACGCGATCTTTGATGCAGCAAGGGATACCCGTATTCATTCCCGGCTTGCCGAATCCGGCGTCGAGGCTGCGTCCCTTTTTCGCGGAGAGCAGGCCCTGGAACTGGCTGACGTGGCTCCCTATCTTGTTCCGCTTCACCGTGACGATAGTTTCATTGAATGGCTTTTCACCTACGGATGGGGAAACGCCTGGGGAATTGTCATTGAGTCTCAGGAAGGCCTCAGGGAACTCAGGCGGCATTTCCAGGCCCTGGTCATGGTTTACGATTCTCAAGGAAAGCCGTTGTACTTCCGGTATTACGACCCGCGGGTCTTCCGTATCTATCTGCCAACCTGCAATGAATCGGAACTCAAGACCGTATTTGGACCGGTCAACTCTTTCTATGTCGAAGGAGAAGATCGCGATTACTTAATTCACTACGTTCTTGCCGACGGCAAGCTCGTAGAGCGCAAGACACATTTATGAGGCGCGGAAAAGCAATGAAACGCCTCATCCGGCGAGGGCGGGAAGCCGTCTTGCTCCCTGCTCCGCGCTTCCTGCTTCTGGAGATGATTATGCCGCCTGCAGCCAGACTTGGAGATATGCACACATGTCCGATGGTAACACCTCCTCCGCACGTAGGGGGGCCGATCCTGCCGCCCTGTTGCCCTACGGTCCTGATCGGCGGCATGCCTGCCGCCAGGGTAGGCGACATGGCCACCTGTGTCGGCCCGCCCGACGTGATCGCCATGGGGTCCACAACAGTAGTGATCGGCGGAATGCCCGCCGCACGCATCGGGGATCCGACCGTTCATGGAGGGGTCATCGTAATGGGCTGTCCCACTGTGCTCATAGGAGGGTAGCCTTCTTTCAGGGAGTTTGGAACGATGTTGGTAATACGTGACCAGCAGATGCAAAGCTTCGCTCAAAACGCGAAAAAGCAGTTCCAAGACGGAATCGTTACGCACATCTCCCGGTTTGCTGCCAGGCGATTCGAAATTCTTGGCGAAAAGGCAATTGGTCAAATTGTAAGTTCGGGAATGGAGCGCGCAGAGAAGTATGGTTTCACCAATCGCGGTCCGGTCCGGTTCTATGTAGAACTGATGTTCATGTTGGGCAGCGACTTCGACACCGACCCCCAATACCCATGGGCTGCAGAGCTGCTGGGGGCAAAGGACACGGCCGATCAGATGAAAAGGGCCGATCAGCTTCATCAGGCAACGATGGACTATGTCGAAAAGGTAGTGGGTCAAAACCTCGAGTACGAAAGAGATGCTTTGTACAGGGTAGTGGGTCCTGCCCCGGTCGCATTCTCATTTTCAGGAGACGACAGGAGTACTATTACCGCGTTTCTCAGAAAGATTTATCCTCAGAAATGCGAATACCTGGGCGATCCGGTTTTGGAAGACCTGGTTCAGCGCGGCATTTCTTCTGCAAGCGCATATTCCGGGTCCTCAAGGGCCGCGATGATTTTTGCCGGCCTTATGTTCGTGTTCGGACACGGATGCCTGTCGGATACCCAGTTTCCGTGGATAGCCGACACACTGCAAACCGGGGACCCCGGCGATGCGGACAGAAAAATCGAGCAGCTTTATTCCAAGACTCGTATTTATCTTCAAAACGCGCTGAAAGAACTCGAAGGGAGGGCGCAGCATGCCTCTGATCGACTGTAGCAGTCCGGTCAATCCGTGCAGCCCGGAAGATGCCTGCATGCCTGTGGCTCATACGACCCTTGTTTTCACGGATACGGGCACGGCAGGCAAAGCGGTTTTATCCTCAGATGACTTGCCCAAAGAGTCTGCAACGGGAAAAGAGTGAAAGAAGAAGTGAATGCCTATCCTCCAGCAATCCGTATCTCGGTGGAGAAAGGCAAAGCGGAGGAAAAAGAGTATTCCTTCAGCAGTCCCTTTAAGATCGGGCGCGACCATGAGTGCGAGGTCCGGCTGACGGATTCCAGGGTGAGCCGGTTTCACGCAGAGGCGCGATTTGAACGGGGCAAGTGGTGGTTAATCGATCTCAAAAGCACCAACGGCACATATGTAGACGGCGAAATCAAAGAAAGCATTCCATTGACCGGGTCCACAAGGGTCGAATTCGGCCGTGGCGGGCCGGTGCTTTCCTTCACCATCCAGCAGCCCGAGAGAGACCAAAAAGCCCATCCTGTAGATCTTTCCCTCGCTGAGCTCCAGAAACACTACTTTGAAGAACGCCCCGGAGAGACCGCGGGCGCTCACACCATGATGATCAGGGCTGTTTACGGTCAACTGAAGAAGAAACAAAAAAGAAGATTTTTTCTGATTATAGGCGCACTTGTCTGTGTGGTCATTTTCCTCGGGGCTTATGCAGTATCGAAGCACATTGAGTCTGAAAAACAAAAGGCCCTCGCTGAAGATATCTTCTATTCCATAAAATCCCTTGATATCGAGTTTGCCGACCTCCTGCGTATGGCCAGACAGAGCAAAGATGTCCAGGCGCTCGAAAACGTCAGGAAATATCAGGCCAGGCGGGCGGAACTGGAGAAAAAATATGATGAATTCCTGAAGGGGCTCGATATTTACGGGAAAAGCAAGAGCGAAGAAGTACGCTTGATACTGTCCATCGCTCATATTTTTGGCGAATGCGAAGTAGCAATGCCTGACCCTTTTATCAAAGAAGTCCAGAAATACATCGCGAAATGGAAATCGACGCCCAGGCTTGCCAGGGCCATCGAACTGGCGAAAAAGAACGATTACACCGGTAAAATCGCAGAAGCCATGCATGCGAACGGCATGCCGCCACAGTTTTTTTTCCTTGCCCTGGTGGAGAGCAACTTCGATACAAGAGCATGCGGACCTCCGACAAAGTTTGGCATTGCAAAGGGAATGTGGCAGTTCATCCCGACCACTGCCCGCAATTACGGGCTTCGCACCGGTCCCCTTGTGGAGTTGCAGCAATTCGACACTGATGACGAGCGCCAGGACTTTTTGAAATCCACCAGGGCGGCCGCCGAATACATAAGATACATTTACGATACCCTGGCACAGGCATCCGGGCTTCTTGTGATGGCTTCCTACAATTGGGGCGAAAACAGGGTGATCCCACTGATAAACTCAATGCCGGAAAATCCCAGGGATAGAAATTTCTGGCGTTTGCTGTCGCAGTACAGCGGCAAGATTCCTCAAGAAACTTATGATTATGTCTTCTATATAGTTTCAGCATCGGTAATCGGGGAAAACCCGAGGCTGTTCGGATTCGACTTCGATAATCCGCTGGCGCAGTATAAGCGTTAAAGAAAGCGTTCGCATGATTTCTCCGGGCGAAGAACCGCGGGCTAATACAGATAAGGCGGAAAAGGTTGTGGAGTTAAGCGCGGGAGAGGCGTTGTCATTTGCGCTGCAGCTTCACGAATCGGGCTTCCCTGATGAAGCTGAAACTTTATACCGGCGTATACTGGATCGCTTTCCCGACTATCCGGACGCGTTACATTTTCTGGGCCTCCTTTGCCACGAGAGCGGCCGACATGTCGAGGCGGTGGAACTGCTTGAACGAATTGCAGCCATGTTTCCCGAAAATGCCGATGCCCACAACAGCCTGGGCATCGCGCTGGCCGCGCTTGAAAGGCATGCCGAATCTGAAGCCTGCTATCGAAAGGCGATTGCGCTCGATCCCGGTCACGCACACGCTTATAATAACCTGGGCGTAACGTTTACGGCTCAAGACAGGCATTTGGAGGCCGTAGAGGTCTACCGAAAGGCTGTCGACCTGCAACCGGACAGGGTGGATTTTCGGTGCAATATGGGCCGTGCGCTCAGAAGAGCCGGCCTGAAAGTCGAAGCGATTTCCGTATTCGCGGATGCCGTCGTTCTGGACCCCGAGAATGTAGGAACCTGGCAGGAGCTTGCCTTGACGCTCATCCTAAAGGACCTGGAAGATCCAAGAGACGAAGTGGTTCCCTCGTCGTCGAAATTGTCCCGCTTGTTGCCCTCTGCCCCCCTTGCCAGGTATTGGCAGGCCGCGTGCCTGGGAAGGAACGCGCCCTCTGCCGCCCCGCCCCTTTTTATTGAGGACACATTCGACAAGCTGGCGAAAGGCTTCGACAAGCTTCTCACCGTTCACCTGGATTATCGCGCGCCGGACCTTGTTGTTGAAGCTCTTGCCGCTGTGCTGCCTGAACCTGCGCGCAGCCTGGACATCCTGGACGCCGGATGCGGCACGGGGCTGTGCGGCCCTCTTTTGCGCGATTACGCCAAAAGCCTGACAGGAGTCGACCTCTCATCCAAAATGATTGAGCTGGCAAGGGAACGAAAAACCTACGATTTTCTAATAAAGGCTGAAATCTCCGAGTACTTCCGCAGCAATCCGGCAACCTGGGACCTCATCGTCTCCGCCGATACTCTTTGCTATTTCGGATCGCTGGAGACTGTTTTCGAGAACGCGTTCGATGCGCTGAGGGAGGGGGGCTTTTTCGTTTTTACGCTCGAAGACGCAAAACATCGGGCCGTTGACTGGCGCCTCAATCCCAACGCCCGCTACTCCCATGAATCGACTTATGTCGAAAGCGCGCTCGGAGATGCGGGCTTCATCCTCACGGGGATACGAAGCGTCGTTCTGCGAAAGGAGGGCAATGCGCCTGTGCGCGGACACCTCGTAACGGCGTGGAAAAAACCGCTCGTCTGATCGCCCGGAAAACGAGACAGTAGTAATTCCTTGACTCTACTTCTTCGCCACCTTCTCCCCGCTCAGGCGCTCACCGCCGTCACCCACCAGGCACAAAGCGCCCCAGACCATAGGGTGTGACGTGCCGGGCTCCTTTATGAGGACCGTCTGTCCTTTTTTCAGGGCTTCGGCAAATGAGATGTTCTCGGCTGCAAGGTCCTTGAACATCGTGGTGAGCAGTTCCACCGAGGGCTTGTCCAGCAGTTCCCAGTGCGAGACTATCATTGAACGGGCGCCGGCGTAAAAGAATGAGCGGGCAAGTCCCGAAAGCGATTGGCCTCCAGTCTGCCCCGACGGCCCGCCTGAATCGCACGCGGACAGGACCACCAGCTCGGCATTCATCTTGAGCCTGGCGACATCGCTCGCGTTAAGCAGACCGGTCCCTTTTGACACCACCAGCGCAGGTTCGGTGAAGCATTTCAACTTGCTCGGCAGTAGTCCGTGCGTGGAAAAGTATACGACTTTGTAGTTATCGAGCTTTGTTTTCTCGACTTGCTCGGCCGTAAAGGAATCGCCCATCACCAGGGAACCCTGCGGCGCGCCCAGTTCGGCGGAAACCTCGCGCAATTCGGTTGCTGAGTAGGGCAGTTTGTTCCATGTGCCCTTGACGAACAGGTCCGCCTCGTCCATGCATGAATCCGGCATATTAAGCGCCTTGAGGAATTTGCCGGGGTCTTCCCGCAACGGGACGAAGTCCCCAAACCCGATAAATGGCGACTGAGCCACGGGGGGCCGCACCGTTGTCCTCAAATTCGCAAACGACTGGACCGAAGGCGCCAGTGTAAGGGCCTTATGGAGGGCCATCCACTCAACTTCAGAGTAATAGGTCCGGGTGAAATTGCCCGGGCGTTCAACCACCAGTACCCCAAAAGGCAGGCTAAGCAAAGGACCGCTCGGCACATATATAAGATGTTGCGCCTTTGCAAGGCGGTCCCTGACGGATCCAAAAAGCTTTTCGTAAAGGGTGTAAGCATCTGCGGCCGGAAACGTGAGAAGTTTATCGGCAGGTTCAACCGCCTGGCGCATTTTATTAACGAGTTCCGCTGCCCGTGATTCGGTCAGGTCGGTTTCGTATACCGCAATGCCATCAGGGTCGACAAAGAATACAAACGAACCTTCCTTGCCCAGCAGGATCACGCTAAGCGCCTCATTGGGCCGCAAGACGGCAATGACATCACGCGCCGGGACCTTTCTGTCGAGCACCTGGTTATAAGTTGGAGCGGCGACCTGGACCTCGCGTTCCAGACCTTCAATCTTGTTATTGAGGTCCGCATACTTTTTTTCAAGCTCGTCAATCTGGACGGAGAGCGTTTTGGGGTCCGCCTGGGCAAGCGTCAGCGCTTCCCGCGCTTTGTCCCGCGCATACAGCGAGTCCTGCAAATCGCGAATTGCGGCGCCCGCCGCATCATTTCCGGCAGAAAGGCGCGCAACTGTCATTGCCATGGATTCAGCAACAACACTTCCACGCGCCATCTGCGCGACTTCGAACATATTCCCAAAAATTTTATCCCGACGGTCCGGATGGGCTTTCGCCTCCAGGAGACTCACATGAAAGAAGGGGCTAGCCTCATCGATGCTAATAGGCCATTGAGCCCTGTTGACTATGTCGAATCCCTTCCGAAAAGCCTCGAGCGCCTTGTCTGTGCGGCCCTGTGCGGCGTAAACCCGGCCAAGCTCAGCCAGGGCCAATCCTTCATTGCGCGAATCGATGTAGAGTGAGCGCTGAATGTCAATTGCGGATACCAGCAAAGATTCGGCTCTCTGCCAGTTCCCACCCAGCTCAGCGATCCGAGCCTGGAGGAGCATAACCTGGCACATCCAGCGCTTTGGCAGGCGAGATTCTTCATTTATGACCTTGTCAGCCTCCCGGAGCACACCGCCCGCCTTGTCCAACTCCTTCAGGTCTATCAGCATGGCGGCTTCGAGAGTCAGACTCTGGACAAGATCGCCGAAGACCGCCTCGGTCCTTTCGCTGGGCGCGTTGGCCGCGCCTGCCTTCATGCTCTCCGTTTGCTCGACAGAGGAGACCTGGGCCGACCCGGGACCGGCAGGCCCCATGTAACCGTACTGGCGGGCCAGTTCACGGCGCAGCATCGTAGCTTTGCGCGCCAGGTCCAGAGCCTCCTTCTTTTTCCCCAAATTTGCCATGTGAATTGCCCGGTATCCGGTAAGCCGCGCCTCTTCTACATCAGGTTCCGCCGACTTTTGGACAAGAGATTGCGCCTGCTTGAAAGTCGCCTCGGCAAGATTGAAATGCTCCTGGTTGCTAAGCTCAAGCGCGATGTGCATGGACACAAAACACTGATTGCCAATTCCTCCTGGCGCCAGTTTACGTTCCAGCTCCATTGCCCGGTCATATCTTTTTTCCGCCTCTGCGTAGTTGCCCTGAAAGTTATAATACTGCCCCCGCCACAACAGGTCCCGGTAGGCTTTAAGATCGCCTGCGCTGTATTTTGCGTTGGCCAGCGTTGGTTCCAGCCGCTTGAGCTCCGCAGAAGGCACGCCCTGTTCGGTAGCCCTGGATCGGGCAACTTTCCCGGAAAGGACCCCAATGGCCCGTTCCACCACGGGGTATGAGGCCGGAATGCCATAGGCAAGATATCCATGGTTGTCCAGACTTGCGGCCAGTGCCTGGTACGGCCACCCGCCGGGGCGGAGTTTGCAGTCGAGCGCAACGGCCTGAACTCCATCCAGAATGCCGGTCGATACGGGCTGGCCGCAACTTGCAAAGGATGCCAGCCTGTTGCGCCACCAGCCTAGAGTCGCGAGGTCCCTGGCGGGCGTCCCACCCTTCACGACGAAGATTTTGGCGCTCGGCCCTTCCCATTTGCCGCAAATTACATCCCAAGCGGCCTGAACCCCGGGGGCATTGGGGCCTTCAAGTGATGGGACAACTCTGCAAGCTTCGCCAATCTGGTTCATACCGACGTCAAAGGTTAAATTACCGGCGCCGAGCGAATCCTGACCGGCGGCCAATATGAAAATCCCAACAGCGCCGAGCAGAAAGCATTTTATCCGCGCACGGTCTGAAAACCGGGTCGTTCTGCCTCTAAAGACTCCCATCGTAATGTCATCCTTAAGCACTGGTTCAATGCTCGATCTCTCTCACCTATTGCCCCAAAACGCTCCAAAGCTCCAGGTTGCCGTCGTTGGCAAAGAGAAGCTCAGCATCCGAGACCGCACCGCCAAACGAAGCATCCCGCCACGGGATCAGGGACCAGCCCAGGGGCGATATTTCAGCAGTCGAGGCACTGGCGTAATATGGTGGAGGGGTGGGCGTGGTAGAATGGAGAACCGGTCCCAGAGGTGATGGAGTGACGGTGAGAGTGCCGTCGACAAACTTGATACGGTAGTTTTCGGCTGTCGCACCGTATGGGATGATGAGATATTGTCCCGGCTGTGAATTTTGGTTGGCGTTGGTTGAAATCTGGAGGCCGCTGACAACGGAAGCATTGTCGTTTAGTTTGAATCCGGAAAAGGATGCGGTAAAAACCGGGTTCACTTCCCCGAATTCACGACCCGCATTATTGGCGTCTATCACAAGAGGCGCCTTATCGATCGTGCCCCTGGCATTGTCTTTTATGGTGACGGTGTAATTTTTCCCGCCATTGCCGTCGTTTATCGCGTACCCGTTCACCATCATTCGCCGGGTGCCGGCATTCTTTGAGGCGAACACCTCGCTTAGGCCGGTTACGGTGTCGCCTCCCAGCAGACCGATCACCGTCGGTATGGCGCCCGGCGCCGCCGTTGTTGCATCATAAACCTTGGTGTCGCTTACCGAGGAGATGGTCAGCTTAGCCGGATCGATCGTGCCCCTGGCAGTGTCGTTTATGGTGACGGTGTAATTTTTCCCGCTATTGCCGTCGTTTATCGTGTACCCGTTCACCAACATTTGCCAAATGCCGGCATTCTTTGAGGCGAACACCTCGCTTAGGCCGGTTACGCTGTCAGTTCCCAGGAGACCGATCACCCTCGGTATGGCGCCCGTGGCCGCCGTTGTTGCATCGTAAACCTTGGTGTCGCGTACCGAGGAGATGGTCAACGGCGCCGGCGTGATAGTGCCGACATTTCCTGAAGCCGTACCGAGGCTATACCCATATGCAATTACCGTGGTTCCGCTAATGACGGTTGACGCTCTAATGTCAAATCCGGTCAATGTATCCGTAACCAGTTTGTGCGTTCCTGCATTTGGGTCAGAGTAGGCGCCTGTAAGCGATGGATGCACTGCGATCAAAGTTACCGTGTCACCGGCGATCACTCCGGTCAGTGTACCGTTGACATCGGCAAAATTGGCCGCTGTCAGGGTAGCTGTATTCGTCGTGTCGTAAACCTTGCTCACCGTGCCTGTCAAGGAAGCGTTGAGCACTGGGGCGTAGGAATAGAGGAAGCCGTTGCCGGCCGCAACGGGAGGAGTGGGAATGCCGTTCGAGGTGAAGTAGGGAGCGTTGTACTGAACGAAAGCAGGAATAATCCCGTCAAACGTATCCTTGCCAGGGGCGGCCGAGTAGATCAGCCAGCTGGGCGCCACTATCGCGCTGCTTCCGGCGTTGTTGGTGAACGCCCCTGAGGTAGCCAGCGTAACACTGCCCGAGGTATCAATGAAAGAGCCAGTGGCCAACTCGAGTCCGCCCTTGGCGCCCGTTGCACCGGACGAAACAACGACATTGCCGTTGCCGGTTATCCCTGTGTCTACAACTGTGCCGATGACAAGCACCCCGCTTTGTGCATAAGTGACGTTGCCTTCCATGTCACCTGCAAGCGTAGCGACTGAGTTCGTCTTTGTGGGATTGTTGAAATCAAATGAGCCGTTCCCTTGGAGGTCGAGTCCTGCCGCGACGATCGACTGACTCTGGGTGACCGCTCCACCGGAGGAAAGAACGATATTGCCCCCGGAGGTAAGCCCGACCCTGTTGCCGACCGTGCCGATATCGAACCCGCCGTTCTGAGTGTAATAAACGTCCCCACCCACGTTTCCGGCCAGGGTGGTTATCGCATTGAGACCTGAAGGATCAAGCAGATGATAGGACCCGGTCCCCTCAAGGTCGAGGCCAACCGCTGAGATCGCGCTGCGCCCGGGTTGTGAGACCAATCCACCAGAAGAGAGAAGAATATCGCCTCCGGAGATAAGCCGTCGGACGGAAAAGCCGGCTGACTGAGCATAGCTTATGTTGCCGGTGGCGTTCGCCTGCAGGCTTAGGACATTGTTGGCCCCATTGGTCAGATCAATTTCTCGGCCCGCAATAAGGTCCAACCAATTGGCGTATATCCCGCCCGCAGTGCCCGCATCGGAGATCCCCCCCGAGCGCGCTGTAAGCGATACGTCGCCCGATACGCCGGTCCCGCTGCCCCTCGCGTCGACCGAGTTCTGGATGTTCACATTGCCTGCAGTCGCTGTAAGACTTATTCCCCCGCCCGCGGTATTGGGTGTTGTCGGCGTAGTGGTGATCGCATTGCCAACGGTCAGATCACCGGTTTGCGCGGTCAAATTGACGGCATTGCCATTTGTTGTTATGCCGCTCAAGCTCGATAGTGCGCCGTGTCCAGGTTCGAGATCGGCAGCAACGGTCCCGACGGTGAATCCCCTGGTATTTGTATAAGTAAGCCCATCGATGACATTGGCCGCAAGCGTGTTGACGGTATTAGTTCCGTTGAGTGTGGCGGCAGTGGCTTCCAATCCCAGGCCGTTGGCGGCAATAACCCCCAAGGCGGACTCGGCGATTGTGGGCGCATTGAGCCGCACAATTCCAGAGCCGCCGTTATATAATCCATTTATTGTTGAATCCACATTAATGGTTCCGCCCGCCTTGAGAGTTAAAATGTTCGAGTTGCTCCACTGGATGGGGTTAACGAGGTCATCCACGGTTATAGTTGAACTCGCATCGATATATACGTTGGCTGAAGCGAGTTGGGTGCTGACCTGAGCCCCGGTTTCGTTACCTCCTGGCGAGATGGTAAAATTTAATGGATCCAGAAAAAGAGTGCCTGTCCTGCCCTTCGGGGCCGTCAACCATGCCAGACCGTTGTCATTTACAGTCTGGCCGGAAACCTCCACAATGCCGCCGTCGCCGCTTTTGCGACCGCCCCTGGCATAAATCGTTCCGTTGAAATCCGTCAGTCCGGTGGAATACACGGCCACCTTGCCGCCATTGCCTCTGGTCAGCGCGTCGGCATCGATCTCGGCATTCTTGGCGACGTATACGCTCGTGGCGTTCTTTTCGGGCCCGCTTCCATGGAAGTTTCCGCCAACCAGCACCTGCCCTCCTCCGGCATCGCCGGAGGCATCGAGCCTGGCGCCGTCATCGAGGGCGACCTTTTCTCCGAGCACCTTTATCGAACCGCCCGTCTGCCCCGCGGACGTCCCGGAGGCGTCAAGGGTCCCGGCGACATCGACTACGCCGCTGTCGCCGCCGTTTAGAACTATGGCCCCGTCCTTCATGGATGCGCTGCGCGCTTCAACCAGCCCACCCACGTTTATGGCTTCATTCACCACTCCCGCCGCGGCATTGGCGGTGACCAGCACCGTGCCGCCGTCGGCCTTGATTGTGCCCGTGTTGGCGACAAGCGGATTATTGGGATCGCTCTGCACGACCTTGGAGGTGGCTTGAAACTTGATAAGGCCGTCGCCATTGAAATCCAGGGTGAAAGTCGGCGTGCCCCCCAGCACGACCTGGCCAAGGCGGGCTTGTATGATGCCGTCATTACGAACATGGGGCGCAACCAACCCAGCGAGGCCGGCGTCTTTGATGGAGATAGTTCCCTGGTTGGTCACCGACGCCTTTGAATTGGGCGATGGAATGGAAAAATTATAACGGCCGGCCATAAAATCATTATTCTTAATATCGGCCGTAGTGACAAGAATTCCGGCCACATCCACCTTGGCATTGGGGCCGAAAAAGACCCCGTTCGGATTCACCAGCCATACCTGGCCGTTAGCCTTTAACTGACCGAAAATCTGCGACGGGTCGTTCTGGATAACCCGATTGAGTGTAATGGCGCCGCTGTTTGGTTGAATGAACTGAGTCAGCTCGCCGCTCGCAATGCTGAAACCGTTCCAGTTTATTATCGCATCCTCCGTGGTCTGATCGATAGTGGTGACTTTTGGCTTCTGGGCGATGGTCGCCGAGCCCGCCGTGACTTTGCCTCCCGTCGGGTTAGCCCACAAGGGCGGCGAAACGGCGAGGACGAAGATGCAGACGGCAAGCACGCACGCCAAAAGACAACGGCATGCAAAAAGCATCAGGCGCCTGAGAATAGCGGCAACCCAACGAAGTCCCCATTTCTCTCGTGTACTCATTGCATCTTCCTCCTGTCTAATAAGGCGCATACCGGACGCTGCATTTCTCAAAAAGCTGCTATGGCTTGAAACAAGACCTGTGGATTCCTCGTATTGCCGGCGCGCTGGCTTTCGTCGAGGGGCTGAGCTGCTGTTAGTTCTGTCGAAAGCCAGCGGGAAAACCAGGTTCGCAGGCCGCCGCCGGCCGAAGTAAGAGAAGCGCTTTCTCCCGTCCTGCGGTCCCATACCTGGCCAAAATCGCAGAAGCCGAATAATTGAAAACAATCCAGGTACCTGCACTTGACCGCCCGCGTGTACTGAAGCTCGCCGGTAACTCCAACGCCATTGTCCTCGCTCAGTTCATAGGGGTTGTAGCCACGACCGAAATTCAAGCTTCCGACGCCGAATTCCTCGTCCATGAGCACTTCGTTGAAGGCATATTGCCCGGCGGCTTTAACCAGCAGTGAGAAAGGACCGTAGATAGGCTGCAGCCTGGATAATTTCATGTTGATTGTCGTGAATTCACCGCTTGCTCCCTGGCGGGAAAGGAGAGGGTCGCCGGATTGGCTTGCGTCAAGAACGGGTAGTCCCTCGCGAAGGCCGAAGCTCGCAAAACTGGTGCCGCCCCACTCGTCTTTGACGTCTCCAAAAGCGGTCAAATACAGCACGCGCAATTTATCCCGTGAAAATGGCACGCTGCTGAACACATTGGTGTCGCTGTTTATGAAATCGAACCCCATCTCTACATAAAGGTTGCAGTCGCGTGACCTGATTATTGGATAGCCTACGGCCGGGCTAATCAACAGCCTGGTGTCGATAGAGTCCAATGGGGCGAGGCTGCCGCCAGGGTTGGATTGCCCATAAGAGGCGGTCATCTTGAAGTACAAACCGTTCGTCCAGGGGTGCATCGAAAAACGCACTTCTCCGACCCTTTGATTTTTCGAACTGAAATCAAAAGGCTCGCTTAAAAGCCCGCTTAAAGTCAAGTTCTCCCCAAACGGCGTGAAAGAATTGGCGGACACGTTAGCAGCTGCTTCCCATGTTCCGGTGTAAGAGCTGCCGTAATTGTCCATGGATAATACGGCATTGAAGGGACGCCTCTCCACGGTGACGATCAGCTCCGCCGCACCGACCTTATCAGGCGAGGGACGCAGCACTCCTTTGGCGACCACCCCCGGGATGTCGTTGGTGAGCAGCAGATACCGTTCGAGACTCTTCAGTTTTAGCGGTCGATCAGCGGGCAGACCTTTCAGATATTCTTTAACGAGGTTTGTAACGGGGCCGGCTTCTCCCTCGACCCGGACATCGCTGATGTAGCCTTCTAACACCTCTATCCGCAGCCGGCCTTCGGAAGCAGTTTGTGCGGGTATGATTGTTCGGGCAAGAAAATAGCCGTCCTTGCGGTAGCGGCGCTGAATCTGATCGGCAATATCATAAACCTGCGCCAATGAAACCTCGGTGCCGATGCGCTTCCGGTAAATTCCTTCGATCACCTCCCTCGGGTAAGCTGTTACCCCTTCAATGTCCAGACCCTTAAGGACGAAAAGCATATTTTCAGCGCCGGCCGGTGCGCGCGCAGGCGCTGATTCGGGCACTTTCAACTCGGGGGCCGGCTGCAACTGCTCTCTCAGCTCAAATTCCGGCGGCCTCATTTCGGGCTCCGCTGCTCGCGGCAACGTGACCGGGCCCGCCGCATGCGCCTGGCCCGCTAAAGCCAGCCCTGCGGCCAGGACAGATAGAACACTCAATATAACAAACCAACCGGATGATCTTTTCATTGCCCTCCCCTTGCGTTGAAAGATCAGCTTAAAACACTGAGAAACCAACCTCCGGACGACAACAAAATACTCTCGCAAAAAAAATTACAAATATTTAAACCACAATAAAAGCACACGCTGCAAAGCGGGATAAGGGCCGGCTTGAATTGCGGTTCGGGTAGGATAATGTGTCATAAAGATTCATGCAAGGTTAATTTTATTGGTTATTATACCATGAACAAAAAGGTGCAATGAAAAACTTTGTGGAGTCATTAGCTCATGAAAAAAGTATATGTGCACGGATACAATTCGCGGGAA
>DASPQK010000188.1:0-2918 GCA_035624985.1 Syntrophobacteraceae bacterium
ATTGGTTGTCTGAGTCTCTTCAAGCGCGGTCATAAGCGACTTTATCGCGGTTTCCCCGGCCTTCTTGCACAAACCTTCGAGGGCGTCTTCCCAGAGTCCGTATTTTTGCAGTTCCGATCTGACCTTGTCGGGGGAGAACCCGCCCTTTAGGGCGGATTCGACAAATTCGCCGTACCTGGGCTCAAGGGCTTTCAACATATGTCTGAATTCAAGAAGACCGGCCACATTCCTTTCCTTATCCAGGACCAGCGCAGCCGGCAATCTGGCGCCTGCCGGATGCCTCGCGCGCATTATCCCGATTTCCAGCACGGCCTCAAAAAGAGTAGAATTCTCATCCACAAGCGGGATTTCCGAAAGTCCGGTCATCAGTTCCTTCACCTGGCCCGCCATCGTCAAGAACCTCGCTTACCTCAAGGATTTACTGTCGCAACATAGACGAATTTTCCATTCTCAACCTTATTGATAACTACGCTTTTTATTGGGTTCCCATCCGGCCCCATTGTCAGAGTGCCTGAAACCCCCATGAAGTCCCTGGTGTCGGCAAGCGCGTCGCGAACTCTCGGTCCCTCAGTTGAACCGGCCCGCTTTATCGCCTCGACAAGAAGGAAATAGGCGTCAGCCCCAAGGGCGACGAAAGCGTTTACGTCCTCTCTGTATTGACCCTCATAACGCTTCATGAATTCTTTGGCGCGCCGCGTAGTCACGGCATCCTTGTGAAAATGGCCTGTCAAATACATTCCCTCGACCGCCTTTCCCCCTATCTCGATCAACTGATCCGCCTGCGCACCGTCGCCTGTCATAATGGGCGTCTTTATCCCCAGATCGCGGGCCTGTTTGGCCATAAGGGCATCTTCGGTATAATAAATAGGGGCATAAATCAGCTCAGGTTGGCTTGCCTGTATCGAGGAAAGCTGGGCGGAAAAATCCTGATCGCCTGTCTGAATGAAAGTCTTCGAAACAACCTTGCCGCCCAGCTTCTCGAACTCCTTTTCAAAGAAGCTTCCCAGTCCCACGCTGTAGTCCTGGGAGTGGTCGATAATCAGGGCGGCAGTCTTTGCTTTGAGGTTATTTAGCGCAAACCTTGCGGCCACTTCGCCTTGAAACGGGTCGATGAAACAGGCCCGAAAGGCGTATTTTTTGCCCTGAGTTACAAGCGGGTTTGTCGCTGTGGGACTGACGCTTGGGATTTGGGCTTTCTCCGAGATGGGATTGCCTGCCATGGTATCTGCGCTGATGGCCTCCCCTATTATGCCCGCAACCTTCATCTCCACAAGCAGCGAAACCGCATTTGACGATTCAATCGGGTCGCTTTTTGTGTCCTCGCGCACTACTTCTATCTTTTTTCCCAAAACTTCGGACTCCATCAACCTGGCGGTTTCTATACCTCTCCATTCCATTTGACCGTAGGCCGCAACGCCGCCCGCCATTGGCAGATAGGCGCCAAGCTTGACATAATCCTCAGCAGGGGCTGGCCGGCTGAAAAATCCGAGCGCGCCAAACACGAGCGCCGCAGCGGTAAAAATCATCAATCGGCGCATTTCAACTCTCCTTATCAATGGGCCGAAGTCACAAGTCACAGTGAAAACTAAGAATTCTTGCTCATGATAAATACCTTGCTTCAAAAGTTTGTGCTATATAAAAAATGCGGATTAGGTGATACTTTAAATATAAGGAGCTTTGGGAAGACCATACCTTTTGGATTAAACGGCTGCCATGATCTCTTTCACTGAAAATATCCCACTTGAAGGGCCCTTCGAACCGCGCGAAAAGATGGGCATAACCTTGATCGGTCCCGATTTTTTCGCAACGGACGAAAAAGGTGACCTTTTGAGTCCGATTGCATCGGTATTTCCAAGATTCAGCTCCATAGTTTGTGTCCGCGGCATACATGCGTGCCACATTTCCGTTATGCTGGAACTCTTGAAGCGCAGCTACCCTGAAAAAGATTCCCGCAAAATCCGGATGCTTGAAAGTGAACTATCCCAGGATGCGGTATCGGTGGTCTTCCGCGATAAACTGGTTCTCGTCCGGGCCGATCCGGCCGATATGGAACACGCTTTTGACGCCGACCGAATCCTTCAGTCTTTCTTCCCCAAGGAGCGAATCCAGTTCACAGGATCGCATATTCCGGACATAAGAAGGCTGTTGCGCCACAGAGGTGAATGCTGGCGAATGGCTCCAACCCCGAGGTCGGTCGAGGAGATTTGCCTGCACGTCCAGGCGAGCAAGGTCCAGGTGCAAACCGGATTGACCGTTTACTACAATGCGCCCACCGGCGGCAGGTTCCTCACCTGCGATGAATTTATGCGCATCGAGCCGCTTCTCGAACAGGACCGCCCTGAGGCCATCGCGAGGCTCCGGGAAATACTCAACCTTTTCCAACGCGTAAACAGCATGGGCTATCCGGAATTGAGCTTTTTCCTGCCCGCCGGAGTTGGAATCGATATAGCGGACCTCGAGCAGGTCGTCTCCATGCTTCAGGTCCTTCCGCCTTCTGAGGATGCACGGAAAGTGCAAAGAGTGTTTAATCGCTTCACTTCCCGTTTCGCTGAACTGGCCGGCCCCGAGCTCATGGTGGAAGACTATCACAACCCCGTGTGGCGTACTACCATGTTCTGCCGTCTTTTCGATATCAAGGAAGAAGAAATTGAAGAATGGGCGCTGGACCTCAGCCCCGAATTTCATCTAAATGTGAAATGGCTGCCGGGGGCTTCCGTTATCGGCGGTGAACTGAGGTTCGATACAGGGGTGCATCATCGCGTTCGGGGCCTGATCACGCACTTTTGGGAAAAGTCGGATGACCTTCTCTCGATCAATGTCGGCCGCGTGGAGCAATCCCAAAGCAGCAGAAATCCCGCGGGGGAGAAAGGTGAGAAAAGGGAAGTCTACGTAGTGGTAACGACGACCCGGGACGAAAA
>DASPQK010000189.1:0-6224 GCA_035624985.1 Syntrophobacteraceae bacterium
TCCTGTTCCCCTCTCCCTGAAAACTGATGAGGACAGGCTTCCTGTCCTGGTTTCTGGCCTCTGCCAGTGAAGAAAGCGCTTTCTGCAGCTCCGACTGGAGTTCTGGGTCCCGCAACTCGACTTTTTGCACTTCATCTAGCCATACCGAGCGCAGAAGCCCCCCGGACTTTATGTTGAACTTCCACCCGTCTATCACCTGGTCTTCATGCCCCGGAAGAGTCTTCCGGCGCTCCTCCAGGCCCAGGATAGTACCCTCGATCTGTTCCGCGTTAACGGTGACCACGACCGGGGCGCCCCTTAGCTGGTTGAGCAACTGGGCCAGCGACGGGTTCGACGTGATGTCCACCTGGAAATTTTTGAGCGTCTTTTTGATGGGCTCCTGCGACGGATAGCCTATGGTGCCGATCTTTCCGCCATCGAGGTCCTCCAGGACCAGCGACTTTAGAACGTCGTTCATCTGGCTCGATTTGAAGCGAAGCTCCACGGTGCCGCTGCCCTGAATCGTTCCGCTGTGCTCGAAATACCCCACGCCGCTGCTGAACAGCGCAACCATGCGAACCGGCAGGTCCGCCCGGTTTGCCGCAGGACCTGAAGGATTTTCAGCCGAACGGCCGGGGCCGGCCAAAAGAACGACCGCTGCGCAAACCGGCAAAAGCGTGTAAAACAAAACAGACTTGTAGATGTGGCTCATGCAGCACCTCTCCCGCATCAGGTTAGTTGCATGCTCAAAAGAGTCTCCTGTCCAAAGACCTGTACTGAATCGCTTCGAGCAGGTGAACGGAATTGATGTTCTCTTCCGCTTCCAGGTCAGCTGCGGTCCTCGCCACTTTGAGTATCCGGTGATAAGCGCGGGCGGAGAGGCCGAGTTGCCGGACAGCCCTGTCCAGAATGGACTGCCCGGCGGCGTCGAGTTGGCAGAATTTCTTCAGCTGTTTCGGCTTCATCTGCGAATTCGAGTAGATCGCCTGACCTGAGAACCGCTTGAGTTGAATCTGTCTTGCCTGCGACACCCGCTCTCTTATGGCCGCAGACTTTTCCGATTCTCCTTCCGCGCGCAAATCCTCGTATTTGACGGAAGGGACTTCGATGTGCAGGTCTATCCGGTCGAGGATGGGCCCTGAAATCCTGCTGCGGTATTTCATGACAAACCTCGGCGAGCAGGTGCACATTCTCACGGGATCCCCCGAATAGCCGCAGGGGCAGGGGTTCATGGCGCCCACGAGCATGAACCTTGCCGGGTAAGTCAGCGCGATTGCGGCCCTGGCGATTGTCACGCGGCCGTCTTCAAGGGGCTGCCGCAAAAGATCGAGAACGTTTCGGCGAAACTCGGGGAATTCGTCCAGAAAAAGCACCCCGTTGTGGGCCAGGCTCACTTCGCCCGGCTTGGGTATTTGGCCGCCGCCCACAAGTCCCGCGTCGGATATGCTGTGATGAGGCGCGCGGAACTGGCGCTTGACTATGAGCGGGCTGTTGTTGAGCAGTCCGGCGACGCTGAACACTTTGCTCGTTTCGAGCGCCTCGTCGAAGCTTAGCGGCGGAAGTATTCCGGAAAGGCGCTGGGCGAGCATCGTCTTGCCAGAGCCGGGCGGACCGATCATGAGCACGTTGTGAGACCCCGCCGCTGCTACCTCCAGCCCGCGCTTTGCGTGCTCCTGGCCTTTTACGTCTTCAAAATCCAGCTCGTCAGGGGCGCCGGTCTTCCATATGGAATCGAGATCGGCCTTGACCGGCGGCAGGTCCGATCTTCCGTTGAGATATTCCACGACCTCGGATAGATGGTTTACCGGGCGAACGGAAAACCGATATCGGGTGTCGGATATCGGATATCGGATATCGGATGTCGGAGGTCCGATATCAGAGGACGGCGGACACTGGCCTGATGACGAATGATATGCGGCGGAATCTTCTGCCTCAGATTTCCGAAATCCGACCTCCGATATCCGATTTCCGACTTCTGTCAATACTGCCGCCTCCTGGGCGTTTTCAGCCGGCAGGATGATGTCGCCATACCCGCTGTCACGGGCCCGGATGGCCATGGGCAGGCATCCGGCAACCGGCTTCACCCTGCCGTCGAGCGCAAGTTCTCCGCAAAAGACGATCCTGGCGGCTTTATCGGAGTTCACGACCCCAAGGGCGGCAAGTATGCCGACTGCAATCGGCAGGTCGAACCCGGCTCCTTCTTTCTTGAGCGCCGCAGGCGCAAGATTCACGGTAATCCGCTCGAACGGAAACGGGTATCCGCTGTTCTGAATAGCCGCCTTGACCCTTTCTTTGCTTTCCTTGACGATATTGTCCGGCAGGCCCACCGTGGTGAAACCGGGGAACCCGGAGGCCAGGTCCACTTCGACTTCCACCAGGATGGCGTCAATGCCCAGAAGCGAACATGTGTAGGTTTTTGCAATCATGAAGGCTCTTTCCGTCCACTCTTCACCGTTCACGGTTCACAGCTTTATGAGGTTTTGGCGATCATAGCCCAAAGCCCATGAGGGTAGGTTCGGTTCACAGGGATGTAGGCGCCATTATTGACATGAATTTGGAAGAATGGCAATGATGGAAGAGTGAAAACGTGGATAACCTGGACTGCAACTCTCATAAGGCATCTGACCACCTATATTCGACCATGCTCCGCCCACCGGCTCGGCTTGACCTTGACGGGCATCTGCTGTAGACTACTTGCATTATGTTGTGGTTTGAATCTTGAGGAAAGGTTTACCCATGAGAGCAGTCACCCTCTCCAGTGCCAAGAAAAACCTGCGTACCTTAATCCACGAGGTTTGCGAAAACTCGGAACCTGCCGTCATCGTGGACAAGGAATCTGACGAGCAAGCGGTTTTAATATCCATCGAGGATTACCGGAGTCTGGAGGAAACAGCCTTCCTTCTGCGCTCCCCGGCTAACCGCGCCCACCTGGAAGAAGCCTTACAGCAGGTCAGAGAAAACAAGACGGTTTCCTTCCCTGCCGAGGACCTATGAACATCCTGTTTACGCTGGCCGCATGGAAAGACTTCGAGTAGTTCCTGGACAATGACAAGCAGACGGCGATGCGTATTCGCAGATTACTCAAAGACATTATTCGAAATCCCGAAGGGGGGATCGGCAAGCCCGAGAAGCTTAGATTTCAACTTGGCGGCTACTGGTCCAGAAGAATCAGCCAGGAGCACCGTCTTATCTACAAGATCGATGGCAACAGTGTCATCGTATTGAGTTGCCGCTACCATTACAACTCGTGAGTGCTGCTATTGTGCTTTCCAAAGAGCCCGTGTGACAATAGCGTGCAAACGGCAAACGGGTCGGACCCAATGCCGTTAACTTAAGGAAAAAAGCTATGCTTTCGCGTACTTATGCACTGAACGTGTATGATGGGTGAGCGGAGCGAAACCCATCGCTTTGCATAAGCGTTTTGGTTTGAGTGCTCTGCGGTCATGTTATCCAGGCCGTGTATTGTCAGCCGCATGGTTGCACCGACGGAACAAACCAAAAAGCGCTCTGAATTCAATAAGTTGCTTAAGTTAGCGGCATTGGGTCGGACCCCAGCAGAAGAGAACGGAAGAAACCTGCGAGCAATGCGTAATCCGTCATCGTGTAATTGGGGTCGCCCGCCCGAACGCAGTAGAAAGTAAAAAGGGGCAATCGGAGGCCGTTTTTCGGTTCCAGAAAAAGCGGCAGGAATCGGATTAATAGGTTCTTTTCCCCTCCCCATCGACGACTTACTTCACTGCCAGAGAGAAATATTGTATCGTGTTACAAGACGGCCCAAACCTGCTGCAGGGACTTTTGGTGGGGAGGAGATGCCAATGTTTACGCGTGATACTCCATACACGCGGAAGCAGATACAAACATTGGTGGGTGGCGAACTTCCGACGTATCTACCTCAGAAGAACCAGCGAATTCTTGCGGGCTGTTTCTCAGTGGAAATGAATCCAAATGCTCCGCGAGAAATATTCGCCGGGGACCGTCCAAAAGTGCGAAAGAAAGCTGAACTTCTCGCACGCCAACCCGGAAATGTTTTTCCGGTCTTCATCAAGGAAAAGCAGTCTGACCGAGAATATTTTTTCCGCGCAATGTTCAAATGCCAAAAAATCACCAACGATGGATTCGCTATATCGAAGGCGGAGGCCTTATCAGGAAGGCACAGGCAATTGGCTTACGTCATCTACCTTGATGGGGTCTAGCCCGTCTGTAAGAGGACAAGGGCATAAATGGGCAAGCACGACTCATCGAAGACAAGGGTCGTTCCGATTTTCGACCAGCTATACAGGCGTGACGAAAAGGGTTCCTGGCTTAGGGAGCTTGTCTCGTTGCCAGTTGCCGGCAATCCGGTCTTCTGTTCGGCTGATTGTGATTTTACCATCCAGGATAAGGGGTGGGGCAAACACGAAAAAAAGCTTGATCCCCCTGTCGCTCTTCTCTCATGGCTAATTCGCCATTTACAGCCACCTCTGACTGGAAAACTCAGCGAAGACTACCGTAAGGCTCAAAAACGGAGTGAGTTGCTTGAAGGATCGGACAAGGCAAGACTCGAAGCGTTAGCCCTCCTGCGTAACAATCCGCTTGGAGAGAAATGGCACATTTTCGAAGGTCCAACTCAGCCGGACGTCTTTATCCAAACGCCTGACTTTATAATCGTTATTGAGGGAAAGCGTACCGAACTCACACCTACCATTTCAACAAAATGGATGCTAGGCCGCCATCAAATGATCCGTCATATTGACTGTGCGTGGGAAATAGCCGGGAAGCGCAAGATCGTCGGATTCTTTATTGTTGAAGGCAACGGGGCCGATGGGGATGTACCGAAAAATTGGGTGCAGTACGCCGAGCAAACGATGGCTTCGGGCGCAATAGCTTCAAGCCTCCCGCATCGTGGACCCGAAGAACAAAGAGGAATTGTATCCTGCTTTGCGGGTGTCACAACCTGGCAGCGAGTTTGTAAGATGTTCAACATAGATTGGGCAACACTCCCGAATGTAGCAGAATAATGCGCTGTTGAATGAATTAAACTAAAATGGTTGGGCCGCTCTATTCCTGATTGTTCCTTCATTTCTCCATTACCTTGTCGAAAATCGAATCAAAATTTGGAACGTCAAGTAATCGAAATTCATTTCCGGGGACAAAAATCCCACATGCAGCAATGTGAGAGAACGGTATCGGCTCGAGATATCATGCCTCTAAGTAGGGGACATGAAAAGTTCCATTTTTAATATCGTTGGTAGCGGGGTGATCTCTTGCTGGGATCAATCTATGCCGGAGCTTTTGGCTGTCGAATTGAAGGGCTATCGGCTGGTGGCGCTTAAAAAAGGGCCGCCAAGTGTCAAAAATAAAGGTAAGGTCATGGGCGTTTGGGTGCCATCGTCGTTTTTCCGGATGAGTGCGATGTGGTTTCCCCTTCGCACGACGTGAAACCCCAGGAGGGTCAACGCCTTTATGACACCTTCGATAGGGACGTCGGAAGGGAACTTGTCTATCAGACGGCGACTCCAGTCTCGGCTACGAAAACCTCTATTGCCGAAGTAGCGTCGTCAAACACTTCCGGCCCAAAAGTTTCAATATGAAATCCTATTGCGGATCCGACATCCGATAATGCGTCCTCATAGCTGTCTCCCTCACCCACGACGACCCCTTTCAAGCCTAGAGGATACGCCACATAGCCGTCTGCATGTTTCTCCACGATGATTTTAGAGCTCCTGACCATTTCGAACTCCCATGATAGAATCGACGAAAACCGCACTTATAATATCACGCATGAAGTGGTCGAAAAAGTCGGCAAAAACAAGCACAGTGAAACGACATCGCCATTTTAGAGACGACCTGAGGCTTATCGGTGAGTACGAGATCGTTGAGAAAGATGGCGAATTGCGACTCCGGGCGGAGGCTCGCGCGCCTGCGATCGAGTGAGTATTTGTTGATTGGTAGGGCGAAGTAGTCTAAATTGGTTTTTCACACTGGCTTTGCGCCGGCGAGTTTGTCAACCATATTCCGGAGGTCATGATCAGCATGAAGAGCGGCACTCGCCTCATTTATCAGTTCAAGATAACTCTTCAGGAGATAGAGCCGACAATATGGCGACGGATTCTGGTCCCGGCGGCCTACTCATTTTGGGACCTGCATGTGGCTGTGGCTGATTCTATGGGGTGGCTGGACTATCATCTTCACATGTTTAGTTTTGGCAAGCCTCGCAAGGGGACTTCGCTCTACATTGGCATACCGGATGATGAGTTAGATGACAT
>DASPQK010000190.1:0-46121 GCA_035624985.1 Syntrophobacteraceae bacterium
CAGCAATGCCTTCAGCTAACCGGTACTAATAGGCCGTGCGGCTTGACCATAACCTAAAACCCCGCAGGACAACGGGTTAAAACCGGGAATAAACACTCCCCGACTTCCACCTCAAAACAAAAACCATTACCCCTGTTCGTCGTAAAAACTCGAAGCTGCCCTTGATATCAAGTTGCGTTCAAGATCGATGTGATCGGGAGGGCATACATCGCGCGACGCATTCGCTGCGCTCCCCCTCCCCTATGTAGGGTTGAGGTGCAGGGGTTTACCCCCGCCCAATCTTGAACGCAACTTGGTATGAGGCGTTAATCCTCGTAATTATAGAAACCTTTGCCCACCTTCCTGCCTAACCGGCCTTCTTCGATCATCCTGTCAATGATTTCGGGATGCTTGTAGCGTGGATCGTTTAGAGTTGTTGTCAAAGTCTCCATCTTGGCCCTGTGGACATCCAGGCCTATAAGATCGAGAAGTTCCAAAGGCCCCATCGGATGATTGGCTCCCAGCTTCATCGCCTTATCCACATCTGCCGGTTCGGCCACCCCTGAGGCTACAAGCCAGGATGCCTCATTGAGCAACTGGCCAAGCACACGGCTTACAATCCCGGCAGGGGCCTCGATCTTGCAAACGACCGGGTCCTTGCCTAACTGCTTTGCCATCTCCTCGGCGGCCTTAACTGTCTCGGGCGCCGTCTTCCGCCCTGGCATGATCTCCACAAGCTTCATTATTGTGGGTGGGTTGAAGAAATGCATCTGCACAACTCTTTCGGGGCGACGGGTGGCTTCGGCTATGTCGCTGATGGGAAGAGAAGTGGTGTTTGTGGCCAGTATGACATCCGCGCCGACCATATTGTCCAACTGGGCAAAGACCCCCCTCTTGATCTCTAAATTCTCAAAAACGGACTCGATTACGAAATCGCATTCCTTTGCCGGGCTGAGGTCGCCCGCAATAGATATGCGTGAAAGAACCAGGTCTTTTTCAGCTTGCGTAATCTTGCCCTGATCCACCCTCTTTTGCATCCCCTTGTCTATCAACGACTTGCCCCTGCTGGAAAGCTCAAGGGTGATATCGGTGAGCACCGTTTCGAACCCTCGCTGCGCACACAACTGAGCTATTCCTGCCCCCATGTTGCCGGCGCCGGCAACAAGAATTTTTTTCACAGTCATCTTTCGTTACCTCCTTGCGGTTTCAATCTAGGTGAATCTGATGGGACCGGGGTTTTAATCTAAAGACATGAAGCAAATCAGTCAAACTGAATCGTCAAATATTAAAGATAAATCGTCGGGGATAAGTCGTAATCGGACACATTCCGGGAGCTTGCAGGTTTAGCCGTGGTCCTGGCGCTGGCCCTTGGCAGCTTGCGGGCGTTAATCAGCTTGATCACCCATCGCCCCATCAGGAGGATTTTCCTCCCGCTCGAAAGCTCGGCTGGTTCGGCGGATTTCCGGAAAAAGTCACATTCCTCCGACCCGAATAGCCGGCAAGGATTTGATCGTAGAGGATAAATGGAGCAAAAGCCGCCGCCTGACCCGTTATCTTCCCACAAAAACGCACAAAAGCGGTGGCCCTCTCCCAAACCGTCGGCGAAAACCTCACGCCACCGTGCCGGTAGTGCCTCTGGAGAGGGAAAATCCGGCATCCCGCTGGCGACCTCGCAGCATAACCCGCATTTGTTGCAATACCCCGGCGCCTTCATGTTGCCCGGGTCTGGGAATGGTGTTTGCGCTGCCTCCCGGTCTTCTCTCCAGTTTTTGACTTCGTTAAACATCGAGATTCGCTGGCTCACCATCCTTAAGGCGCACAGCCCCCTTGCGCGAACCGGCAGAGTTTTCCACCACTTCTCGTGTTTTAGCCATCCCAGGTTGCGCAGGGTAAAGTAAAGCGGAAACCCGGGGGCACAGAGGATCCTTACGGCCCCGTTTCCGGCAGTCCCATTTCTTTTGAGAGACCGCTTGAGCCGGTTCGAATCAAACAAATTCAGGTCTTTCACTGCTCTTTTCAGCTAAGTGAGGGTAATGAATTTCGGCCTCCGATGGCCGGATATACAAGGGTGCACTGGACCTCGGGTCATCCGATTGCCCTTTGGCAAACCTCCTTCTGGCCAACTCCGCCACAGAAGCCGCCCGAATCACATGGAAACTGGATGGAGGCTCCAACACCAGGCGTGGAAGTTTTTTCCTCAGAGTGTTCCGGTACGCTGTCCAACCGTCGCCGCAAAAAATAACGGGCCCGGTGAGATTGGCGGTCAAGCTCTGTGCGAGCCGTGAGGGAGACATCGCTGCATAGTCCGTTTCCCTGTTGAGGCCGCCTTTTCCGTCAGGCCGGTATAGGGCGCAATAGACTTCACCTTTCCGGGCGTCGAGAAGTGTGCAAATCGGACTGGCGGAAAAACTCAAAGGTAGGGCAAGTGCGTCAAGAGAGCAAATGGAGGCAAAAAGTTTGCCCCGCGTCCAGGCAAGCACTTTGATGGTGGTCATTCCGATCCGAAGGCCGGTAAAGCTGCCGGGCCCCCCCGTAACCGCGAATGCGTCAATGCTTTCCAGTTCCCACCCTGCTTCCCCCAGAAGCCAATCTATAGACTTGAGCAATCTCCTGTTATGGGTCTTGCTGGAACTGAATGTACATTCACCCCTCAGATCTTCATCCTCGAACAGTGCTAGACTTCCCGAAATCGTAGAGGTATCTGCTGCAAGAATTTTCATTCGCAGTGTTCACAACTTGGACCACAGAAGCTGAAACCAGGAAGTGATCGAGGGCAAGCCGATCCGCATTATGTCATTGTAGAAAACAACCGCCATGAGGGACAAAAGAGCGACCACCCCCACTTTCTGAGCGAATTCTATCTTTTTAATCGACAGAGGTCTGCCAATGGCCGCTTCGATCAGGAAAAAGAAAATATGTCCGCCGTCGAGCACCGGGACGGGCAAAAGGTTCAGCACCGCCAGGTTTACGCTGATAAAGGCCAGGAAGTTCAGCAGATCCACAATACCTTTCTGCGCCTGTTTTCCGGCCATCTGGGCTATCATAATCGGCCCTCCCAGCGCATTAAGAGGCACTATCCTCTCCACCAGCTTCACAACCATGGTGAAAAAAAGCTGGGTTAGCCGCCAGGTGTGAGCAACGGCGTAATATCCGGCTGCGAGCGGATTGACAGGCCTGAAGATCGTTGTATCGGGAATGGTGATTCCGATCAGCGGCCTCTTGATCGTCTCGCCGAATAAGTTTCTGGCCTCATCGATTTGGGGCGTGACCGTTACGGACAATTCGGAATCGTTCCGTCTCACGCGGAGATTTAAAGGGTTTATCCCCAGTTTTTCAATGGTTCCGGAAAGGTCTTCCCATGTGCTGATCGCTTTGCCGTTGATAGAGAGCACTCTGTCGCCGGGCTGCAACCCTGCCTGTTCGGCAGGCGATCCGGCATTGACGGACCCCACATCGGGCGCTTGCTCGGGGATTCCAAAAAATGCAAAAAGGAAGGTGAAAATCACGATCGCCGTAACAAAGTTTGAAAGCGGCCCGGCAAGCACAATCGCCAGTCGCTTTGACACTTTCTGCTCGGAAAAAGCGGTCCTTCGATCCGCTTGCGGCACTTCTTCCTCCATGTCTTCTCCGAGCATTTTGACGTAACCACCCAAAGGTATCAGGGACAAGCGGTATTCGGTTCCTCCTCGAGTTATTCCAACTATTTTAGGTCCGAAACCCAGCGAAAACCGGAGCACCGTCACTCCCATGCGCTTTGCCACCAGGAAGTGCCCCAATTCGTGAACAAAGATGAGAATTCCAAGGACTATTACGGTTGCGAGTATGGTTGTCAGCACCTACGGCACCTCACTTCAAACAAAATTTCGTTCTTTCCTAAGATAAGTCCGGTTTTCGATTCAGCCTTATCTTTTTGACTTGCGGGCGTCAATTATTTTCGATGCTTCTTCACGCGCCCATGTGTCCGCCTTAAGGATTGTCTCAAGGTCGGGCTTTGCGCCGGGGTTGTGGCAAGCCATGACTTCATCGATCACACAGGGTATATCGTAAAAACCGATCTCTTTCTTGAGGAAAGCGTGCACCGCAACCTCGTTTGCGGCATTGAGCACCCCGGGCATGGTCGATCCTGTGCGGCAGGCGTTGAATGCTAGACGCAGACACGGGAACTTCTCCTCGTCCGGAGGGTAGAAAGAGAGCTTTTGGAGACGGAAAAGATCAAGCTTGGGGTACGAAGTCGGTAGCCGCTCGGGATAGGACAGAGCGTAGGCTATCGGTATTCTCATGTCCGGTACTCCCATCTGGGCGATAACCGAACCGTCAATGTACTCGACCATCGAGTGAACGACGCTTTCGGGATGAATATAGACCGATATCCGATCCAGCGGGACTGCGAACAGCCAGTGGGCTTCGATCACTTCGAGTCCCTTGTTCATCAGGGTGGCCGAATCAATTGTGATCTTGGGTCCCATCGACCAGTTGGGATGACAAAGTGCGGCTTCAGGGGAAACTGTTTCCAGTTCCTTTCTGGACTTATTGAAGAAAGGGCCTCCCGAGGCTGTAAGAAGCACCCGGTCAAGGGTATGCCTGTGGTTGCCTTGAAGGGCCTGGAAAATAGCGCTGTGTTCACTGTCAACCGGGAGGATCTTTACATTGTTGGACGCCGCTGCCGCTGTTACGATCTCGCCCGCTGCTACAAGGGTCTCCTTGTTGGCCAGAGCGATGTCCTTGCCGGCCTCAATTGCCGCAAGCGTAGGCAAAAGACCGGCAGCCCCAACCATTGCGGATACAAGCATATCCGACTCGGGGCAGGAGGCTACCCTTGAGTGGGCCTCCTGGCCATAATAGATCTCCGGCAAGCGGTCGTATCTTTTGGCGGAGAGAAGATCTTCGAGGTGGGATGCTGCCTGGGCATCCTTAATAGAAACCAGCCGCGGACCAAACTCTACTATCTGCTCACAGAGAAGGGCCGCATTTGAACCCGCCCCCAGGGCTACAACCTCAAAACGGTCCGGAAACTGGCGCACCACCTCAAGCGTGCTCCGTCCAATCGAACCCGTGCTCCCAATTATCGCTATCTTCTTCCTAGTCATGGCTCCATTGTAACAGCACCCACAAAACCGGAAAGGCAAAAATGAGAGAGTCTACCCTGTCGAGCAATCCTCCATGTCCCGGAAGCAAGCCGCCCGAATCTTTCTTGCCGGAAGTGCGCTTGATCATGGACTCGATCAGGTCCCCCGCCTGACCGGTGACTGCGACGGCCAGGCTGAATACCAAAAACCTTGCCGGCGGCACATTTCCCAAAAAGACCGAACCTATAATCGTTCCCGCAATCATACTGGAGAAAAGCCCGCCAATTGCGCCCTCGATGGTCTTCTTCGGGCTGACCGTTTGGCAGAGCTTATGGCGGCCAATCAACAGTCCCGTGTGGTAAGCTCCTGCGTCACCTGCAACGATCACCACCAGTAGGAACAGTATCCACAACCTGCCCTGAGACTCTCCACCGATGAGGAGGACAAACGAGATGAAATAGGGTACGTATATCAAAGCGAATGATAGCAATGCAATCCTTATGAATTCATCGCGATCGAAGCTACAGCAAATCATCATAAGGCAGAGCGCGCTGAAAAACGACAAAAAAAGGGCAAAGTTGAGGCCAGTGATTCCCCAAAAATAGGTTGACAAAGGCAAAATGATCCCGGTTGCAAAAGAAAAAAACCGCCATTTGGCTGGAAGCTTAACCTGGAAAAGAAGGCCGTGAAGTTCCCACAAGCCGGTTAAGATCACAAAGCAGGCAGCCAGCAACCAGGTCCAGGAGGGACCGAGGGCCACACACACGAGAACCGGCAGGCCGACCAATAGGCCGGTAACCCAGCGCTGAATATGGGGACTTGATTTCAAGGCCACCTTTTCGCGGTCGGCAAGCTCGAACCTTGAAGAGCAATACCTGTTGCCGGGGCATCATCGGAGATCGAAAAGTCCTGGCGCTCCTTTACCTGTTCGCTGGTGCGCCCGAATCGCCGCTCTCTCCTCTGAAACTCCTTGAGCGCATCCAGAAAATCGTCCTTGCCGAAATCAGGCCACAGAACCTCCGTGAAATAAAGCTCCGAATAAGCGATCTGCCAAAGCAGGAAGTTGCTCACTCGTAGCTCGCCGCCCGTTCTGATGACCAGATCAGGGTCTGGGATGTCACCTCCATAGAGATAGCGTGAAAAGAGAGCGCCGGAAAGCTCGCCTGCTGGTTTTCCGCCATTGAGCGCATCGGCAAGAAAAAGTCTTGCGGCCCGTATGATCTCCTGCCTGCCACCGTAGTTCAGAGCAAGACTGAGGACAAGTCTGTCAAATTGGGCGGTCCTGGACTCGACTGCCTGAAGTTGCTCCAGCACGGATGCAGGGATTTGGTCATCATCGCCAATATGCCGCAGCCGTATCTGATTATCGATGAATAAGGGAAGTTCCGAATGGAGATACTTTTCAAGCAGTTTCCACAGGGCTTCGACTTCTCTTTTGGGCCGATTCCAGTTCTCTTTGGAAAAGGCGTAAAGGGTTAAATAGCGGATGCCCAGTTCGGCACAAAAGGTCACAATCGAGCGCACACTGTCAGCACCCTTCTTATGCCCGTAAATTCGGTTCCTCACTTTTTGGGTGGCCCACCGGCCGTTGCCATCCATGATTATGGCCACATGCCGAGGCAGGCGCTCGAAATCGAGTTCCATCTAAGTTTCCAGGACTTCCTTTTCCTTAGTAAGACAAACGGCGTCGATTCTTTTCACGTAATCGCCGGTAACCCTCTGAATTTCTTCCTGGGCGCGAAACTGCTCATCTTCAGATACTTTCTTATCCTTTTTGAGATCTTTGATCTTTTCATTTATATCACGTCTGATGTTTCTCACGGCAACCTTGGATTCTTCGGCCCTTTTTTTCACCACCTTCACCAGGTCCCGGCGACGCTCGGCTGTAAGAGGCGGAATACCGATCCTTATGGTCTTGCCGTCGTTCATCGGAGTCAGCCCAAGATCGGATTTCAGTATGGCTTTCTCGATTTCGCCGGCTACTGAGGTGTCCCACGGCTGAATTACTATCGTGCGCGGATCGGGTATGGTCAAGGTGGCCAGTTGGCTGAGCGGCGTAGCCGACCCGTAGTAGTCGGCCCTGATCCCGTCAACCAGCGAAATCGAAGCTCTGCCCGTTCGCAGCTTTTTATACTCGGATTCCAGGGCCTCTACCGTCTTATCCATCCGCTCACCTAGATCGCGATATATTTCATCAAGCATAACAGGTCTCCTCCACCACCGTACCGACGGGCTTGCCAAGAACGGCGCTCCTGATATTGCCCCTCACATTGACATTAAAGACGATGATCCGCATGTTCTCTTCTCTGGCCAGCGATATGGCCGTAGCGTCCATGACTCTGATGTTGCGGTTGAGCACTTCGGAAAAGCTGATGCGGTCGTAGCGCATGGCAAGCGGATTTTTTTCCGGGTCGGATTCATAGACCCCGTCGACCTTTGTTGCCTTCATCAGCACCTCGGCCCCGATCTCACTGGCGCGAAGCGCGGCTGTCGTATCGGTGGTAAAGAATGGAAGCCCGGTGCCTGCGGCGAAAATTACAATTCGCCCCTTTTCCAGATGCCTGATCGCTCTGCGCCGAATGAAGGGTTCGGCAACCACTTTCATGTCGATCGCTGACTGGACCCGGGTGGGCGAGCCGAATTTTTCCAGCGCATCCTGCATGGCAAGGGCGTTCATTACGGTTGCAAGCATGCCCATATAGTCGGCAGCGGCGCGTTCCATCCCTCGCGATGCGGCCGAAACTCCACGAAAGATGTTGCCTCCCCCGATTACCAGAGCAATCTGTGTGCCCAGCTTGTGAACATCCGAAATCTGCTCGGCAACGTCCCGCAACACCCCCGAGTCTATTCCATAGGCTTGAGACCCCATTAGCGCTTCGCCGCTCAGCTTGAGAAGTATTCTGTGATAAACCGGCTTTTCATCTTCGACCATTGTCTACTCACCAAGCTGATACCTGCAAAAACGGCGAACCCCTATTTTTTCGCCCACTTTTGCTGTTAGCTCGTTCAAGTAATCCTGGATAGACTTGTCAGGATCGCGGATATATCTTTGCCGCATAAGAGCGTTTTCTTCGTAAAATTTCCGCATCTTTCCGTCAACCATTTTTTCCAAAATGGACTGAGGCTTCCCCGATTGCTGCGCCTGGGCCATGTATATGGCGCGTTCGCGTTCGACCATGTCCTGTGGGATGTCTTCGGGATTAATTCCAAGCGGGTTCGTGGCCGCTATCTGAAGGGCAACGTTGCGCACGAACTCACCAAAATCGTCACTTTTGGCGGCAAAATCCGTCTCGCAGTTCACTTCGACCAGGACGCCGATTTTCCCGCCGCTGTGGATATATGCGTGAACAAGACCGTCGGTCGCTTCACGGCCGGCCCGTTTCATTGCCTTGGCAAGACCCTTCTGACGCAGAAGATCGACTGCCTTCTCCATGTCGCCTCCGGCGTCCTTAAGCGCCTTCTTGCAGTCCATCATGCCTGCGTTGGTTCTGTCTCTGAGCTCTTTTACCATCCCTGAGGTGATTTCCAACTGCTTCCTCCTCTAAGAACAAATCCGATCTGTTTCCTGCTTACTGTTCCCCTTGTTCGCTCTGCACCGGGTTTATAATCTCAACGACCGGACCTCGCTCCTCCTGCCTTAAAATCTGTCCTGCCGGGACTTCCTCAAGTTCGATCTCCTTATCCACATCTGCCTGTTGAAGCTCCGAGAGTCTCTCGCGGCCCTCTATGCAGGCATCGGCTATTTTTGATGTGACAAGCTTGATTGCCCGGATTGCGTCGTCATTTCCGGGAATGGGGTAGTCGATCACGTCAGGGTCACAGTTAGTATCCACGATAGCCACCACCGGAATACTCAGACGGTTTGCTTCCATGACGGCGATGTTTTCACGTTGAGTGTCAACCACGAAGATCGCCCCTGGAAGCCTGTTCATCTTCTTAATGCCGCCAAGGTTTTTTTCGAGCTTTTCGCGTTCGTGCTCAAGCCCGAGGATCTCCTTCTTCGGAAACCGGTTGATGCTCCCGTCTTCGACCATGGAATCCAGTTCTTTGAGCCGGTCGATTCTTTGCTTGATGGTCTTGAAATTGGTCAGCATCCCGCCCAGCCATCGCTGGTTCACAAAGAACATGCCGCAACGCTCGGCCTCTTCCTGGATGGTGTCACGGGCTTGCTGTTTGGCGCCGACGAAAAGAACGCTTTCCCCGGAGGCCACCGTATCGACTATGAATTGGTAAGCGGTATTAAAAAGCCTGACGGTGCGCTGCAAGTCTATGATATAAATACCGTTGCGAGCGCCAAAGATAAAGGGTTTCATCTTGGGGTTCCACCTGCGGGTCTGATGACCGAAATGGACCCCCGCTTCCAATAACTGTTTCATTCCGACAACTGCCATAGATCGGCTCCTTCTGGTTTGGCCTCCGCCCCTCTGCATCCGGGCCGCCGGCGCCGGACACCAAAAGGTTAAGGGGAGTGCGATTTTTATTTAACAGATCTTTCTAACATGTTCCAAACGATCCAAGCAAGATATTATTTGGAGTTTCCATATGCCATGGAAAATAGCCACATTCAACGTTAACGGCATTCGCTCCCGCCTGCAGGTCGTCCTGTCGTGGTTAGACCAAAACAGGCCCGACATCCTGTGCCTCCAGGAAATAAAGTGCCAGGATGCGGAATTTCCCTTCGATGCTCTTCGTGAAGCAGGCTACGAGGCGAGTGTGTGCGGTCAGAAATCATTTCATGGAGTGGCAATCCTTAGCGTGCGCAAACCCGAAGCGGTAAAACGCGGCTTCGGCGACGGAGGGGTGGACGTCGAGGCTAGACTGATCGCTGCAAAAATCGATGGAATCTGGATTGTCAATACCTACGTTCCAATGGGCACAAGCCCCGATCATCCAGCCTTCCGGGTCAAACTGGAATTTTTCGCCAGGCTCAAAAAGTATTTCAACCGCGAATTCACACCCTCCGATCCCCTGATCTGGCTGGGGGACATAAATGTTGCCCCTGATGAGATCGACGTATTTTCGCCAAAAAGAATGGAGGGCAAAATCGGGTTTCACCCCTTGGAAAAAACGGCGCTTGCCGATGTGGTTTCCTGGGGCTTTGTCGACCTTTTCAGAAAGCACCATCCGGATGTTCGGCAGTTTACTTTCTGGGATTACCGCCTTCCACAGAGCTTTGAGCGGGACCTTGGCTGGAGGCTGGATCATATCAGGGCGACCAGGCCTGTCGCCCAAGCCTCGATTGACTGCCGGGTCGACGCTGATCTGCGGGGCCGGCCCACTCCCAGCGATCATAGCCCCGTATGGGCAACTATATACTTGGCAAACAGTAAGCAGTGATCCCGCCAGGCGCAGGGGTGAAAGGTCTACTTCATGGCTTCGGAGTCACATTGTTTGCTTGCATCGAACCAATTTTAGAAGGAGGTAAACATGCAGATTTTGGTGCTCTATTATTCAACAGGTGGCAATACCCGTAAACTGGCTGAAGCCGTAGTCAGAGGAATCGAAAAGATCCCGGGGGCAAAAGCCCTGCTGAGGACCACCCGGGAAGTGACAAAGGCCGACTTTCTAAGTTCGGATGGAATCATAGCCGGTTCGCCCGTCTACTTCGGGATTATGGCGGCGGATTTGAAGCGTGTTTTCGATGAATTCGTGGGTGTCAGGAAGCAAATGGAGAATAAAGTTGGGGCCGCTTTCGCCACTTCGGGCGACCCGACTGGAGGCAAAGAAACCACGATGATTTCGATAATTCAGTGCCTTCTTATCTACGGCATGATCGTGGCGGGAGACCCAATGGACGCCACAGGCCACTATGGGGTGGGCTGTGTGGGCCCCCCTGACGAAAAAGCGGCAGCTAACGGTGAAAAACTGGGGAGAAGAGTTGCGGAGTTATGCAGGAAACTGGCTTCCTGAAACCCTGTTTTCTTCAAGGTGCATTGTTGCCGACGTTAGACCCCAACGGCTGATAATAGGGCTATCAGCACACCTATCAGGCTCTCCCCTGCTATTATGCCAGATGCTGCCGGTATGACGTGTCCTTCCATGCGTGTCTTGCGCACAAACGATGCCACGAGCGCTCCCAGGAAAATAGAGAGCGTGTTCCAGAAAGGAATTACAAAGGCAAGCCCGAGGCCCATCGCCGAAGGAAGAAAAGATCGGAGCCTTGGAGGCGCAAGATGATCGAGCACCGATAGCAGCGCTCCGAGGGCTATCCCTATGATAATGGCAATTCTTGCCGAACTGTGAAGGCTGGAAATGCCGTTGGCGAGAAGTTCCGCCACCCCTTTCCACACCTGGGCGCTTGGAGCCGGAAATTTGTCGCCGCCCAGAATGTCAGGTGTAGGAACCAGGAGATAGAAGGAGGGGACAATCACCACCGCTCCGGCAAAAATGCCCAGGAACTGCGCAAGGAACTGTTTCCTTGGATTTGCGCCCAGAAGATAGCCAGACTTAAGGTCGGTCAGAAGGTCGGCCGAGGAAGCAGCCGCACCTGCGGTTACTCCCGCTGTCATGAGGTTTGCGGTAATGTCTGAAGGAGCGATGATTCCATATGACAATTGAGTGATCTTCCCCATCGCTCCGATGGGCGTGATATCGGTCTCTCCGGTCGCGCGGCAGGCTACAATGGACAGGAAGAAGGTCATAAGGACCGATAAGGCGCCCATCCACCATGAGATTGAAAAGTCGAAGGCCTGTAAAGCCACTATCCCGATTCCGGAAGCGGCAATTCCGGTCGCAAACCAGCTGCCCGGGACCTCTATCGAGTCCATCTTCTTCAAATCCGAATCCACCGTTGCGGCGTCCGCGATTCTCAGCGTTTTCGAGCGGAAAATCCGTCCCGTGCCGGCAATCGCCCTCCACGTCGTTTTCCACTGAAAGGCGAAAGTGAGCAAACCTGAGGTTACCATCAGGGCGGTCCCGCCCCACAAGCTCCAGCTGACGATATTTCTGTAACCCGGACCCGGGATTATGCCCTTGTCGTAGACATAGGGCGCGACCACTAAATAGTTCAAGATGCCTCCAGCAAGCATGCTGCAGGCCACCTTCAATCCGATTATCGCGCCGGCCGCCACCATGATCGCGCTGAACTCAAAGGAAACGGTCCAGGCTCCAAGGTCTTGACCTGAGAGTCTGCCGGGGAATCGGATCATATCGGGCAACTTCAGGCAGCGCGGCCACCAGGAAAAAGTGTTTTCTCTAATAAACGCCGTTGCACCGCCAAAAGCGGCTGCAATCCCGAGACTCCTTGCTTTTTTCGAAGCCGCCTCACCCCTGGCGTAAAGCGAACGCAGGGTCTGGGCCGCTGCAATACCACTGGGGAAAGCAAGCTGTTCTATATTTATCATCTGCCGCTTCATCGGAACGGCCAGGAAAACGCCGAGGATCGCGAGCAGGACGGTCCATGCCATCAATGTCCAAAAAGGCATGTGGCGGCCCTGAATAAGGAGCAGTGCGCTGACGGCGCTCACCAGTGTGCTGCCTGTCGAATACCCGGCTGAACTGGCGGCTGACTGCATGCAGTTGTTTTCGAGGATCGTGAGATTGGAATCGAGCAGTCCAATGCGCTTGAGAACCGCACCAAGGCTGAAGGAAAGAATGCAGGCCGTTATGGCTATTCCCAGGCCCCACCCGGTCTTGAGACCGACAAAGAGGTTCGACAGGCTCATGACGGCCCCGAGAAAACACCCCATGAGCACTGCCCTCGCGGTGAGCTGGGGCAGATCGCCCCGGTAGACGTTCCTGAACCACTCGAGTTCTATCTCGAAGGGCGATTTTCCCGTTGGATCTACGCCTGTGAAGTCATTCGTATAGCTCGCCATTTTTCCAGACTACCAGCTGGGAATAGAGGAAGCAAGAAGCGGGGAGCATTGCGAAGGAAAAGTAAAAAGTAAACTTAGAAGGAACCCCACCTTTTGGTCTTTTGCCTTCTTGCTTCTACTATTGTGGTAGCCCTGCGGTTAAATAATTGGTAACATACCCGGCATCAATTGCAGGTGCTGTTCGCGGAGAGAAAACTCGACACATGGAGTTCGCATGCCAAAAAATTTAATGATCCTTCCGGTGATTTGTGCGCTTTTGGTGAGCTTTGGCCTGGCCTGGGCCGCAAGTGACGAAGCTTCCAAGCTGCGTGCTTTACACGGTCTAAGCGAGTTCACGCCTCCGGAAGTCTTCCTGAACGGTAATTTCGTAGCCGATGAAATCGAGCCGCAATATGTGTTTGGAAAGGTCAAAGATTTTTGGAAATCCCGGTCCTGCCCGTCGAACTGGCTCATCGAAGACAATGAAAGAAACAGGATTAAGGAGGCGCAAGATCAAACAGGCGCCTTCGAGTATACTCTCTACCTCGAAGAAGACTGCCCTGGTACGGTGTCATATTACGTTTTTGTAGATCGCTCCCGGGCCAAATCGGCACAGTGGATGGAGTGGCGCAGGAACTTCCATAGAAGCAAAACGGAGGAGCAATACTGTGCCGTCAGCGCCGTTTTGGAACAGGCCGCCCGTGACGGATTTCCGGTTGACGCCGAACTTCGGTTCATTGAAATCAGCGGAGATCTCATTTCGAAAAGACCAGAGGCCTTCCTGAAAGCCAACCTCAAGATCAGCCCGATTTACGACCTCAGACAAAAGTGCCGTGAACAGTAAACCGTGATTGGTGTATCGTGAACCTTGAACAATGGGCAGATGAGTGCGAAAAACCATTTTTGTTTTTCACCGCTCACTGCTCACCGTTCACTGGTTCTTAAGGAGGTTGCCGGAATGGCGGAAACAAAAAAAGGCAAAGGTTTGACACGCCGTGATTTCATCAAGACAGTCGGAATCGCGGGAATAGCTTCTACCGGATTTGAAATGAGCAAAGGCATCGCGGCTGCCGAGCAGCCTGAGGCCGGAAAAGCCGCTCTTCCCAGACGCAAATTGGGTAAATCGGGCGTTGAAGTGTCAGCGCTTGCTCTAGGCGGGATGTTCGATACGATCAATAATCAGTTGATGCTCAGGCAGGCCCGCACCTGGGGCGTGACTTTATGGGACACCGCCGAAGCCTATGGGAATGGTTTGAGCGAGGAGGGATATGGCCGGTTTTTCGCGAGATATCCCGATGCCAGGAAGGATATATTCGTAGCCACAAAGCTGCGCTGGGGCGAACCCGAAGGCCTGACTGAGGCCCTTGACAAGTGCCTGAAGAGACTTCGCTCGGATTATGTCGATTTGTTGTACGTACATGGAATAAACGAATTCAAGGCTATAGCCGAGCCAAAGAGATTCAGGCAATGGGCCTCAGGGTTGAAAGGCGCCGGCAAGATCAAACTTTTTGGATTCACTACACATGCGAATATGGAAGACTGCCTGCTGGATGCGGCCAAAACAGACTGGATCGACGCAGTGATGCTTACTTACAACTTCCGGATCATGAACCAACCGAAGATGAAAGAAGCAGTCGCAGCGTGCGTGGACAAGGGAATCGGACTCATCGCCATGAAAACTCAGGGCGGCGGGCAGGTAAAGACCGATAGCGAAGCCGAACTGCAGATGGCTGGGCGGTTTCTGGAGCGCGGCTTCACCGATAAGCAGGCAAAAATAAAAGGTGTACTCGAAAACCCCAACATAGCGAGCGTATGCTCGCAAATGCCGAGCCTGACGATTCTATCGGCAAATGTGGCTGCCGTACGTGAGCGGACGGGCCTCACACGGGGCGACCTGGAGCTTTTGGAAAGATTTGCCGCAGATACCGTCGGAAGCTACTGTGCGGGGTGCAGCCGTGTCTGCCATGAGGCGGTCGGGGGAGCTGCGCCGGTAAGCGACGTAATGAGATGCCTGATGTACTACCGCGATTACGGCGAGCGCGATCTGGCTCGTGAGGTCTTCGCCGCTCTGCCTGAAAAGGCCCGTGCGCAGCTGACGCAAATCGATTATTCCCTCGCGGAGAAAGCCTGTCCGTGCAGACTTGCAATATCAAAGCTCATGCGGGAGGCCTTGGAGATATTGGTGTAGGGAAAGGTCGGGGGTAAGGGGAGCGGGGTGCCTCTGACCCCTAACCCTGACCCCTAACCCTAACCCTAACCCCTAACCATATATGTCTTTCCAGATCCGGTCGATTCCCATCTTAGCCCTGACTTGCCTCATCGTTTCCGCTGCGATTTGCCTCATCTTGAGCGTTCCGTTCCAGATAATTTCATCAACAAGGGCGGGTTTGCTTCGATATACCGCCATGCGTTCGCGGAAAGGAGTGAGGAATCTGTTCAACGCGAAGGCCAGCTTTTCCTTCACCTCCCTGTCGCCGACTTTGCCTGCGCGGTAGCGCATCTCAAGGTCGTCTACCTCTGAGGGGTCCGCATTGAAAATCCGGTGATAAACAAAAACGGGATTTCCCTCTACCGTGCCTGGAATATCGGCGTGGATACGCTTCGGATCCGTGAACATCGCTTTGACTTTGTCAGCCACCGTTTGTTCGTCATCGCTCAAGAAAATTGCATTCCCGGCCGATTTGGACATTTTGCCCCGGTTGTCCGTGCCAACAAGCGCCGCAGTGTTGCTCAAGAGCGGTTCGGGTTCAGGAAAAACGGGGCCATATGTCAAGTTAAACTGGCGGGCCAGTTCGCGTGTGATTTCGACGTGGGCGAGATTGTCTTTTCCCACAGGGACGAGATGAGCACGGGCAAGGAGGATATCGGCGGCCTGTAAGACCGGGTAACCGAGGAGACCGAAAGGCAGCGACTCGTCCCCTATGTTGGCGTCCTGCGCCATCTGCTTTATGCTCGGAAGGCGCAGGAGCCGGTTGACCGTTAAAAGGTTCTCCAAATATGTATGTAATTCGTGGGCCTCTTGCACGGCTGACTGAAGATATATCAAGCTTCTGTCAGGGTCTATTCCCGACGCCAGGTAGTCAAGCACAAGACCCCGGGTATTGGGAAGGATTTGCCTTATATCCTGCCTGCTTCTCTTTGTGGTTAGCATGTGCAGATCGGCGACCAGGACGATCGTTTCATACTCGTACTGCAGCCTTACCCTGGCCTCCAGGCTGCCCACCCAGTGACCCAGGTGCAATCTGCCGGTCGGACGGTCGCCTGTGAGTATCCTCTTTGGCCTCTTGACATCCTCTTCCACTGCAATCGCCTACAGGTGTCCCAACAGCCGCATGCGTTCTTCTGAGGCCGCCAGCCGTTCCTTTTCGAGTTCCGCCCTGACCTGCCTCAAACGTTCGAGTTCAAGCAGCGCAGCCTCACGCACGCTCCCCTCAGTTTGCCTCATTTCATCTCTGAGAGCAGTGGCGCGAAGGGAGGCCGCCCTTATCCTCTCCAGGACCTCCTGCTCTCTTCTCGTAAATATGTTTTGCTTGTCTGCGCAGGTGAGACCGTGTTCCATCGACTCTTCCTTGCACGCGCAACACCCAAGCCCACCGTCAGATCGATCCTTTTCCATGTATTTCCCTCCAATGGAAGCATCATTACGAACTGGGCATAAAATAATGTTTGCTGGGGATTTGTGAAAGAGCAACTCTTCATGCCGAAGAGCACGAAAAGCCTGAAACGAAAAGCATTTTTGAGTCTAACGAAGCTTGGACAAGAATCGGTAAAACAGGTAATGCCGGTCAAAGATAGCTGGTGAATCACGTCCCGACGCAGATTTTCCGATATTTGCACGTTCGCTGGTCGCAGTAACCCGAGGCTTTGCCGAAACAGTCAAAATTGCCCTCACTGGTCTGCCGTTTGCGATAAATAGGGGTCAGGGCCTCCTTGAGACATTTGGCGCAAAGCCCATGCGAGTAGCCGTCCAGCTCGGGCTTGCCATTCCCCCATGTTTTTCGGCATCGTATGCATTGGTACATCATAAGCCATTCCAGGTCCGATCATTTTCGGAAAACCGTTCCCGTTTAACTATCAAATCGGACTACTGAAGGCCAGACTTGAAGACTCTGTTAAAATTTGAGAACATGCAAATCATGAACCACCGGAGCTTGCATAAGGCATAAGTAGATATTTTCATTAATGGCCTAAACCACTGACATCGTCAGTGGTGGGGTGTGGGGGCGAAGGCCCCACACCGATAGTGAAGCAACATTGTTGCTGAGCCGTGACGACCTGTTGTAAGTTGGAATCGGAGGAACCTCGATGGAAGCTTACAACAGGTCGTCACATGCGGTCTACCGTTGCGAGTACCATTTCGTGTGGGTACCTAAATACCGGTACCACGTGCTCGTCAAGGGGGTAAAGCCAAGGCTCAAAGAGATTCTCGTTGAGCTGTGCAATTGGCTCGACATAACAATCATAGAAGGTGCGATCTGTTCTGACCACGTTCACATGTACCTTTCAGTGCCACCCAAGCTTGCCCCATCTCACGTGATGAAGACGCTGAAGGGCAAAAGTGCTGAACGATTGAGGGAAGAGTTTCCGGATCTTCGCAAACGCTATTGGGGTATGCACATATGGGCTAGGGGGTACTTTGTGAGTACCGTTGGAATCGACAGTGAAATCATCAAGAAATATGTCAAAGAACAGCAAGACAACGAAATCAGAGCCGAGCAACTGCACATTTGGCGAGACAAAGGCGACTGACATTGTCAGGAGCCTTTGTCCCAGTTTTTCAAAGCCACCGACGAAGTCGGTGGTCGTTTACTTCAGGGAGTTGGGAATCGAACTGGATGAGCGGAAGGTGGGGAACAGTGAATACGATCCGCGGTGCATGCTGAAGCTCCTGTTGTATGGCTACTCTTACGGGGTGAAAAGCTCTCGGAAACTAGAGCGAGAGGTCTACAACAATCTGTCCTTCATCTGGCTGATGAAGCAATTGAAGCCGGATCATAAAACGATTGCCGAGTTTCGGCGCAAAAACAGGGAAGCATTGAAAAAGGCTCTAAGTCTTTGTGCCAGGCTCTGCATGAAACTGGGACTGATAGAAGGCAACATCCTTTTCGCAGACAGCACAAAGCTGCGGGCCAATGCGGGAAAATCCCACCTACACAAAAAAGGATGGTATGAGGAGAAGCTAAAAGAGATTGAAGAAAGAATTCAACGGCTTTTGCGCGAATGCGAACAGATCGACAAGAGCGAATCCAACTGCGGTTCACTTGTGGTAATGCCACAGGAGCTGGCCAAAGCGGAGAAGCTCAAAGAGACGGTCAAGAAGGCTCTGGCTGAGTTTACGGAACGCGGCGACAGGACAAAGGACGGAAAAGAGCGGAGGGTAAATTTGGTCGATCCGGATAGCGTTATGGTCAAAAGTCCCCAAGGAACCCATTGTGGATATTCCATGCAAACGGTTGTGGACGATCAAAACGGGTTGATTGTTCATACTGATGTGGTAAGCGAGCCAAATGACTCAAATCAAATAGCCACTCAGATTCATGGGGCCGAGGCTGATCTAGGGCGTGAGTGCAAAGCGGCCTGCGCAGATGCGGGTTATTCGGATATTGTGGAAATTGAAAAGCTTGAGTCAGCGGGGAAAATAGTGGTGGTTCCTTCGCAGGTTCAAGCATCTCATGAAGAAAAAGGCCCCTTTGACAAGAGCAAATTTAGCTATGACACTGATCTGGACTGTTACCTATGCCCCGAAGGCAACCGATTGATTTTAAGGGGTTTTCACGACAAGGCAAAGCAAAAGCTCGATTACAGGATCGAAAAACCTTCCTTATGCAGATCTTGCCGCCACTTTGGAAAATGCACTGAATCCAAACAGGGCAGGACCGTCGTGCGGCATGTATTGGAGGAATTGAGGGACGCGGTGTCCAGGAGATTTGAGGATCCTCAAATCGTGCAGATCTATAGGCGAAGGAAAGCGCGGGTGGAGCATCCCTTTGGATTTATTAAGAAAGTTCTCGGCTATGGCCAGTTTCTTTTACGAGGCCGAGAGGGGGTCCGGGCAGAGGCATCGGTATTGGCGACATGCTTCAACCTGAGGCGAATGATAAGCCTATTGGGCGGGGTGTCATGCTTCATAGCCGCAATTAGGGCAGCTTAGGCCAGAGCCTAAGCCAAGGTGCATGGCGCTGGATCAATACTTCCCGGCGTGGGGACATACAGGCAGCGTTCAAAGGACCTGCGATGGCAGCAAAAAGCTCTACGAAGGTGGTTTTGTTCTTGAAACACTGTTCTGGAAGGGTACCAAGGGCAACCGCCGATCCAGAATCCAATAATGACACAGTCTCTTCCGCCGGGGTGACGAAAATCCTAATCGTGCCATCAGTAAATTCAATAACTTACGCACTTATTTGAGCGCATATGGGGATGAACCCCGCCGCTACGTAAGGGAGGGGGAGCTGTTTGAGTGAATGCGTCGCGCGATGTACGCCCTCCCGAAGGCAACGCTTTGAACGCAACCAGGTATTAGGGGTGAGTCATCAGGAAAATTGCTTGAAAACGGCTTTCGCATCGGGTCGATTGCCCTAAAGGGAACTGATGGGCCTGCTTCGTTGTTTAATGCGGGTCCAAACGGACAAGATTTTAGAGGGTAGCGCCCGTTACCGGCTCAGGATCTTCACGATTCCGTCGTCAAGATCGTACTTGGCTTCCACTATCCGCACTTTGCCCGATTGGACAAGCTTTCTTATTATGGGGGATTGCTTCACCAGGGATTTGGCCGTCAGCCTGATATTGTTGACAATGGCGGCTTCGACGAGGTCCAACTTGTCGTTGCCTTTCACCTCTTTGGTCGCCTGCCTCACAGCCGGCTCGATGGCTTTCATTATTGCTCCCAGGTTGCCGTCGGGTCGGCCCTGCGCGTCCACTGCAGCCGTGACGGCGCCGCATCGCTTGTGGCCGAGCACCATGATAAGCGGGCAGCCAAGATGCTCGACGGCATATTCAATGCTTCCCACGATGACGGGGTCCGGGATGTTGCCGGCCACCCTGACCACAAAGATCTCACCCAGTCCCTTGTCGAAAATAATCTCGGGAGGAACCCTGGAATCAGAGCAGGAAAGTATGACGGCGTAAGGGCTTTGCACCGCTGCGAGAGCCTGCCGGGCGTTCGGCCCGCTGGAATCATAAAGTGTCAGCTGGTTCGTGGAGAAGTTCAGGTTCCCTTCCAGCAACTTCTTGAGGGCTTCATCTGCAGTTATGACGGAACCGGTTGCAGACGCAAACACAAAAGCTCCCGTTAGCGATACTGCGGCTCATGCCGGGCAAAATCCATTCATCGGGCGCCTTCCCCGTGTCCTGACCACGATACGTCCTGGATTGGAATCCGGCAGTCCTGTCCCTGAAAATCCGCTCCCGCGAAGGGAGCAATCCTTATCTCAACACTACCCCTGGCTCTCCTCTTCTTTCTGAACGTAGGAACAGCATTCTCTACATGTAAAACCGGCCCACATCCCCTTGGCTGCTTTATCCAGGCAGTCGTCGTAGTGCGGGCAGGCGAAATTGCGAACTCCCTTGCCTTCCTTGCACATCATTGGATAGGGGCCGTCCTTGTCCATTTTCTCGGGTTGAACGGGTTGCCCTCTGGGACCTTTTTCCTTGGCCATTTGTACAGACTCCCGTTTGATATCCTCCGGGCCGAAAGCGGTTCGACCTGCTAAAACTGTAATATTCCCGGCGCAGGAATTTCGCGCTTTATTATCGGGCGGCATAGGCATTATAATCCTTGTTTTTTAGAAATTGACAGGTCTGCAATACCATAATTTAAAAAATGATCGTTGAGGAATCAAAAACCTTTCTCTCCCCGGATGAGCTGCTTGAAATCATCCCCACGGAGAATCTTTTGGTCGCGGAGAAGGCCGAAAATGAAGGGAAATAAACGCATCCTGGCTTTTTCGCTGATGATCGCGGCCTGTCTGTTGTTTGCGGCTTCGACTCTGGCCATGCTCCACAGGTGCGAACCTTTTTATTCCAACTATTATTCTCTTGCATGGTGGACCTACATTATTTTTATTGAGTCCTGGATTCATCACCGGGGAGGAAAATCGCTCCTGTACGAAAATCCCCGGAATTTCCTCCTGCTTCTTCCCCTCTCCGTCACCGTGTGGCTCGTCTTTGAAGCCCTCAATTTCCGGCTCTCGGACTGGCATTACATAAATATACCCTCTAACACGCTCACGCGATGGACTGGTTACGCCGTCGCCTATTCGACGGTCCTGCCGGGAATTTTTTCGACAAAAGCCCTGCTGGAATTCCTCGGCGTTGCAAAAAATTCCAGGGCGGCCCCTGTTTCCAATCTTCAAAAACTCTATAAACCCTTTGCGCTCATGGGGATGCTCTTTCTGGTGTTGCCGCTCGCCTGGCCGCAATACTTCTTTCCCCTGGTCTGGCTCGCTTTCATATTTCTGCTTGAGCCGGTCAACCACAGGGCCGGGGCCTCCTGCCTGCTTAGCGAGCGGGAAAAAGGAGCGCCTGGAAATCTTCATCTTCTGCTTCTTTCCGGGGCTACCTGCGGGTTCTTGTGGGAGCTTTGGAATTTCCGGGCAGGCTCCAAATGGATATACTCCATTCCACACTTTGGCTTCCTCAAGGTTTTTGAAATGCCTTTGCTCGGGTTCCTGGGGTTTCCGCCCTTTGCCCTCGAATGCTATGCCATGACCGTAAGTTTTTTCCTTCTGATCTCCAAAATCAGGGAGAAACATCCGCCGCGGCCCGCCCTGGGCCTTTATATCGCCGTGGCCGTTTCGATGCTGCTCTTCGACCTCCTGGTCTTTGCCGGGATAGACCGTTTCACCGTGATATCCTTCGAAGCTTTCGCGCCTGTCGGACTACGCTGATTAATAACGTTTCAAGATGAACACAGGAACAATCTTCTCGTCTGGGCGGTGAGCCTGTCTCACGGGCCTTCGCGCAAATGATTGGGCCGGACGGTTATGCGGCGAGTGCGTCGGGCGCGCTCAGGATCGCCAAATCACCGGCGCTGGGACGGCAAGGAATGAAACCGGTCGGTTAGGATGCAAACAATCCAAAAAGAACGATTCGCTTCTTCACCGTTCGCTACATCTTCATCCCCGTTTGCAATGGCAGGCTCTCCCGTTCGCTCTCACCGGCAACAATTTCGAGCCACCTGGACAGGCAGCGGTCGAGGATCTCTTCGGCCCTGCGGACGTCGAGCCGGTACTTCTCCGGGATGAAAGCCACGGTTGGCGCGTAAATTCCATCTTTCCCGGTCAGGAAAGGACAGCTTTGAAGCAACTCGTCGGTGAGCTTCTCCAGGCAGGCAATAGACTTGGCGAGGATGGTGCGGCAGTCCCGGATCGGCACGTTTTCCGCCGTACAGCAGTTGGCGAAAAGCCGAAGCCCCGAAAAAGCTCCATCCTTTCGCAACCCGCCGGCGCGGATTGCTTCTTTCCTCAGCAGGGCCAGGGGCCCTATGAGCGATATCCTTGGCGGCGGGGCGGACGCATCTGCGTAGAGTCTTCGCATTTGCTCCAGCACATCGATCAGCCGCTCTTTTTCCGGGTCAAATTCCCTTATCACGCTTCCTGCGCACAACTCTCCGAGTTTGCCCAGGATTTCCTCCCTCATGTCGCTGCGCACCAGAACGATACACCCGCGATCCTGCGGGCAGAGGTCAAGGCCCGGCAGCCCCTGCTCGGTCGTGTCGGGGTTATCCAGGCATACCGCCCGCAGCCTCACCAAACCGAAAGAGGAGACCTCCACGAGGGCTTTTTCCGCGTGCTCCTCAAAAAGATTGCTAAGCGAGTCGATTTCTTCTTCTTTCACAAAAGCCACCTTCGACGCCTGTACAATATCGTCGACTGCGACCACCTGGAGCATATGGCGAGAATAATCGAACGGCTCGTGGCTGCCTTTCCACTGTTCGTAAGTCAGAATTTGCAGCTCTTTTCTCAAGGCTTCCGGGAGCCTGTCGATGCCTTCCGTCCCCGTGAGGTTCTCCCGGGGGATAATGAGCGTCTTGCAGCCCGCTGCATAGGCGGTCTCCAGTTTTACCCCCATCCCGCCTACGCCTGTTAGACGCCCCTGAGTGTCGATTTCGCCCGTCACTGCCACGTCGCGGCGAATTTTTTGCCTCCCGAAAAGGGAAGCCAGCGCAAGGGCTATGGCGGCCCCGGCCGAAGGGCCGTCCTTTCTGGTCGAACCGCCCATAAAGTGCAGGTGCACCGGCGTGCTCAGCTCTGCGCCATCTATGCCCAGCTCTTCCGCAAGGTGCAGTATGGCGGTCGAGGCTACTTTTCTGCTCTCGTCCATTACGCGTTCTATATTTCCGGTTGTATGGACCATGCTGAGGTAGGATTGGGGCCCGTTCTTTCTGTCCTGGCCGGTCCGCACCGGCGTCGCCTGGATGGGGATCAGGGTGCCCACCCCCATCTCCATGTTGACCCCAAGGGCCATTATCTCCCCGATGCGGTCCTCCTCGTTTATGAAGCGCTGGCTATTCGGCGCGTCGAGATATTTGCGTATTTTGACCATGTCAAGTTTTACGGAGCTCTTGCCCCCGACCATGATCTCCTTGCGCTGGCTGCGCAGAAAAAGTGTGCGCATTATGCGTTCGAGGTCCCGCACACCCGCCTCCGAGGTGTAATCGCGAATAAGGCTCCGCAGTATCTCGCTCTCCTCCTCAGGGTCGAAGCTGATTTCGTCCTCTCTTATCATGTATCGTTCACGGATACGCTGGACAAGAAACTCCCTGGCAATGGCGATTTTCTCGTCCACGCTGTACCTGTCCAGAAATATAACCTCGCAGCGGTTCAATATCGCTGAGGGCACCGTCTCGATCGTGTTGGCCGTGAGCACGAAGTGGCAGTTCGACAGGTCTATGTCAACAGTGCTCTGGGTGTACCTGTCATGGAAAAGGTGGTTTTGCTCCGGGTCAAGGATCTCCAGCAGGGTGGCGATTGCGAACTTCTCCGTTTTGTCCGCTTCGTCCATTATGAACATCCCGTTCATAACGCCCATCTTTATCAGGCCCTGGACGACAAGACCCGGCTTGGACCCCTCATAGGTAAACCCGTAGCCCCGGATGTCAGCCTCGTCCTTCATGCCGCCCAGTGAAATCTTATGGAAAGGTATTCCCAGGTTGCGGGCAATGGAAATCGCAAGTGATGTCTTGCCCACTCCCGGGGGACCGACAAAAAGAAGGGCGCTCCCGGTCCTGTGCCAGTTCCTCCTTTCAGATTCTTTGAAATGCTGATAGCGCCAGATAAGGTTTGCAAAAAAATCCGATATTGTCTCCTTTGGTTTTTTCAAACCATAGTGGGAGCGGTTAAGCCCTTCGTCAAATTCTTCCGGAGACACCCAGATCTTCTTTATCCTCCCCCAGGGAATGGCCAGAAGGGTCTCAATGAGCTCCGAGTATTTTGCCCCGCTCTGTCCGGATGCATTCATCTTGTTTTTTTCAATCAGCTCGATTACCGCCGGCGGAATATCGGGATCGGCTCTAGCCTCATCGATGCGCTCTTTCAGGTTCTTTGCCTGCTGGGGCGCCGGGACCGTCCGGGGTTGGTTAAACACTGGCCGGGAATCCTGCTGAACGATGTTTATGGCGTCCTCTGGTTCCACAAATACCTCCAGATTTGTCTTGAAGATGTCGAAAAGTTGAGCAGCCGGCTTTTCCCGGTCAAAAGCCGGTGAAATGTCAAGTTCTCTTAAAAGCTCCTCGATCCCCCAGCGTTTCCTGAATGTCGTGAACAGTTCCATACCTTCGTTGCGATCACGCTGAACGGTAAGGGCAAACAACCGCAGGACCCTTCTGAGGCCCGCCGTTCTTTGCGAAAGCGCCTGTGCCGAGACGTAAGAGTCGCGGTAGATAAGATTGAGGACCCTCACCTTCATTTCAAAATCCAGGTCCGCAAAAAGATCGACGAGAAACTTTCCGGGCAATTCGGCAATGCGCCCGGGGTAGGCAGCCGCTATTTTTTCCAGCCTGAAGTCGATCTGTTCGCCTTCTTTCGCTCGGCCCAGCACTTCGACAAAATTGTTCCCGACAATGCCGCTCCGGGGATCGGTCAGAACCTCCACAAATGCCTGATAACCCTTGGGATCGTCTTTCGCCCAGCCCGCAGCAAACATGATGTCCGAGCGGATCACGTCAAGCTCGCTCTCATTGGAAAAAATAAGATGCTCGAAATGATGTCTCAAAAAGAACTCGCAAAATTTGAGCATCTTTCTTTCTTCCACCTCACCGGCTGATTGAGACAACTCCGGGTGAAACGAAAAAATACGCGCCAGATAATCGAAGAGCTTCTCATGTATCAGGATGGTCCAGCCCTGTTTTTGTCGCAGCAGAAGTGTAGGCATGGATATTCTGTTTCCTTCGTCCTCCATCCTGCGGAAGGCGACAGACTGGCGAAGGTCCGCAAGCTGCACAAGGCTCACCCCCCTGCCGGTTTTGAAATAGGGCACGACAGTTTGGTTCACTATGCCCTGCAAGGTCTGAATTACCCTGCTTGCCGACCTGTACTCGGGCGCCGGCATAACATTAAAAGCTTTGTGATCCAACTCGATAGGGAGCATTCCAAGTCACCTCACCACCGCCGGGCTCGAACCGACCCAGGGTCATCCTCAAAAAAATATAGACATAGGGCCGACTCCTATCCAGTGCTCTTTTGAACTTCTGTATCGGCAGCCGGCCTCGGCTGTTGACGCTCATCTGTGGGAAAGCGTCGCGATGGAGCGCATGTGGTAATCCAGCTCGCCGTAATTATTAAAGATTATGGATTTGGGGATTGAGCGGTTTAGGATTTGGCAATTGAGGTATTAAGGTACCTCGAAATTAAGGAATTTAGAAATTGAAAAATCAGGGAGCCTCTTGCAAAAGTCAGCGAGATAGTCAACCTGGCTAAAGCCGGGGTCAGGCAGACCCATCAAAGACCTGGATTCCAGCGCCCGGATCAGGTCCGGGGCAAGCTTCGCTGGAACGGCGTCAAAGGATTTTTGCACGAGGTCTGGGAATAAATCTTTTTTTCGCCTGTTAAGCTTTGCTCCTTCCAAGTTCGGCAGATCGCTTTGTGGCCGCTTCCACGCACTCCATGAAGGCGCCCCTCACTGAATAGGATTCAAGCACCTGGAGCCCATACGTCGTCGTTCCCCCAGGGGATGTAATCATGTCCTTGAGTTCGGCGGGGTGCCTTCCGGTCTTTTCGAGCAACATGGAAGTCCCGGCAAGCGTCTGGACCACCAGTTCCTTGGCGCTCTGCCGTGGCAGTCCCATAAAGACCCCCGCATCGATCAATGCCTCGATTACCAAAAGGACATACGCCGGCCCGCTCCCGCTAAGGCCGGTCACCGCATCCATCATCTTCTCCTCGACTTCGACCGCTTTTCCCACGGCGCCGAACAGAGCCAGGCTCATTTCCATCTGCGCAGCGGAAACGGCTTGACCGCGCGAGAGAGCGGAGGCCGCTTTCCTGACGAGCGCAGGGGTATTGGGCATGACCCTGACTACAGCGGTCTCTGAGGGTAGGCTGCTCTCCAGGGTTGAAAGAGCAACCCCTGCCGCTATGGATATGATAAGCGGCTTATGGGCGAGGTGAGCACGGAGCGCATCCAATACCTCAGAGACTACCTGGGGTTTTACCGCAAGCACGATAATGCTGCTGGACTCGGCCAGCTCACCGATGCCGGCGCATCCCTTTATTCCAAATTCCTTTACCAGGTATTCGATGCGGGATGGTAAGACGTCGTAAGCGAAGACTCTTTCGGCGGGCAACAGGGAGGCTGCGATAAAACCGCTGATTAATGCCTCGCCCATATTGCCTGCGCCTACGAACCCGATGCTTTGGTCCCTGAACATGATTGTTCCTCCATTGCAGGTTAGAGGTCAGGGGTCGGAGGTCAGGGGTTTTTGTCCCTCACCTCTTGGCTCTAACCCCCTCACCGCGATTTTATGTGACCTTCAGCTAAAACGCAAAAGGCAAAATCCTCAATCCTGATTGGTGATTCGTGAATCGTGATTCGTAAAAGGGTGTTTCCATCCACAATTCACGAATCACAATTCATGCTTCGCGAATCATGCATCCCGAATCGCGAATTTTGCAATCGCGAATTTTGTACTTGCCTTTTTGCTTTCGCCTTTTTACCTTTTATCATCGCTTTTCTTCAATATCGGAGGGAAGATAATGGATTTATTCGACAAAGTAAGTCAGGCGGCAGGCAAACACTCACCTCTTGAAGAACAAATTCGAAAGCTTCCTATCCCGGTATGTTCCGTTTTTCTTGGAAAAGACGGCAAAATAAGGCCCGCTGTTTTCAGAGAGACAGACATGGTCCTTATTTGCCGGGATGATAGGATCGCCGAAGTCTTTAAAAAGACGATCTCCAAAAGCGGAAACGTCGTTTTGGAGGCCGTTGTCGCTGATGAATCGGAAAGAGTCAAGGGGAAAAGAGTAGCCGTTCTTTTCTCCGGCGGACCGGCGGCGGGAGGCCATAACGTGCTTGCCGGCGTTGCGGCTGCCCTCGGGGCCGGCAACACCTTCCTGGGCATAAGGAAGGGGCCCAGAGGCCTCATCAAAGGGGATCTTTTCGAAATAAACAAAGAAAATATCAAGTCCATCATAAACATTGGAGGGTTCGATTTTCTTGGGACCGACAGGACTAAGATCAAGAGCGGCGAACAATTTGAAAAAGTGCGGCAGACGGTCGTCACAAACAGACTTGACGGTCTCATAGTCATCGGGGGCGACGATTCCAACACTAATGCGGCATTCATGGCCGAGTACTTTGAGACCGAAGGGATCGATTGCAGCGTGATCGGAATTCCCAAGACCATCGACGGCGACATGGCGGCCGGCAGCTACCTGCCCATTTCGTTCGGTTTCGATACGGCCACAAAGATATTCTCAGAACTGGTGGGAAATCTGAACCAGGACGCCGCATCCTCTGTGAAATACTACCATTTTGTAAAACTCATGGGACGAACGGCCAGCAAGATTACCCTCGAAGTGGCATTGCAGACCAAGCCCGCTGTTGCCCTCATTTCGGAGGAAATCTCCGAGAAGAATATGTCACTGGACAGCGTTGTGGATTATATCGTCCGAATCATCACCCTGCGCCGCATGAGTGGCCTCAACCACGGCGTGATCCTGGTCCCTGAGGGGCTGGTGGAGTTCATTCCGGAGATGAGACAGCTGATCGCAGAGCTGAATAAGGCTCTTGCCGACTACGAGAAGGACATCGGCGACCTGCCGTCCTTCGAGAACAAACGGTTGTTTCTCCTGCCCCACCTTACTGCCGCTTCGGCCCAGTTGATGGCCTCCCTTCCTCTCGATCTCCAGGAAATGCTGATTTTGGACCGCGACGATCATGGAAACGTTAAAGTCTCTCAAATAGAGACAGAAAAGCTTTTGATTGAAAAGATCCGCTATCGCCTCTCGGAGATGAAACGGCATACGGACCGATTCTTTGGAACAGGGGAGGGACAGATCGAAGCGACCCCGGAGCAGGTGGAGGATTTTAAAAAGGTTACTCTGTCAACCCAGTCTCATTTTCTCGGATATGAGGGCAGAAGCTCGAAGCCCTCCAAATTCGACGCGGCATTCACTTTTCAGCTCGGTTTGGCGGCGGGTTCTCTCGTGCTCGACGGGAAAACGGGCTACATGGCCGCTATAACTGACTTCCACAAAGGCGGGCGCGTCTTGGGCCTCCCACTGGCTGGACTGATCACCGCCGAGACCCGAAAGGGAAAAGAAGAATTTGTAATTAAAAAGTCTCTCGTAGATCTGGAGTCTCCATCGTTTAAGATATTCGCCCAAAATCGGGATAAATGGGCAAAAGGGGACTTCTTCAGCAGTCCGGGCGCCATCCAGTACTGGGGGCCGACCAGCAATCAAATCCCCATCATAGTGGCGCTTGACCAGGACTACCCTGATTTTGACACCTTCGATCTTGGTGAAGAAAAGCAGATCGTGATCGAGTAGATTTGCGGATCTTAAACGCCCTCTAAACAAACCGGAGGATTGAAATGGCCGGAAAGAAAAGGCGAATTGTGCGTGGGCAGTGCCCCCGGTGCGCGTGCGGAGACATATCGTTCATACCCCCCAAAGAACTTAGAGAGAAATACTCCGGCCCTGAAGACCAAATAGAGATTTTGTGCCCCGCTTGCGGGTCCACCATCAAGGGGAAACTGGAGGTCGTGGGGGAAAAATAGCCTGCTCCCATGGACGAGGTCCGCATCGAGCTTCAATTCCAAACGTGGCCCAAAGGCGATTTTCATGAGAGTAGCTTTCAGATCCGACAGGGGAAGCAGGCGGGCAAATAATGAAGACTCGGTTTATGTGGACGTTGATTAAAGATGACTTCCTGCTCCTTTGCTCGGATGGCATAACGGACATGCTTTCCGACGACGAGATTGCGTTGATTTTCGCGCAATACGCCCGCGACGTGGTTGCCTGGCGGACTCTCTTGTAGATGCGGCAAACGATAACGGCGGCCACGATAACATTTCGCTGATAGTAATAAAGTTTGAGTGTTTGCCCGGGGGAAATCGTCAATCGGGGGGTAGTGTAGGCAGACCCTCTCGCCTTTGAATCGAAACTGTAGATTTGATTAAGAGTCGCAACACTACGCCTGCTCGCTCAGGCGCACGACATCGGAGACATTGATCTCCATCATTTTGACGCTCGAAAGGATGCGGACCGCATTCCTTTTGATGGCGGGAAATTCTACTGCCATATCGCTCAGCGCCAGCGCGGCCTGTTTGAGAAGCTGTATCTGCTCGTCTATTCTTTCGATATCCGATTGTGAAATCATGAGCAGTTTCCTCCTCCGGCATACTAACAATGTTTTCTCAGGTCCTTGAACCTTCTGGCCTTAACTTCATATCTGGGCAGCGTGCCGAATTCATGGAACTCGATCACATAGCCCAAATTGGTCTTTAGTCTGAGCTGGTATTGCAATTCGGCTTCGATCCGCTTGAGGATGCTCTCATTTCCGGGCGAGAGTTCCACCTTGAGCACGATCCGATCGATATCTCCCGCCTTGTCCACGACCACTTCGTACTCGCTGCCAAGCCCCCTCTGCCCTCTGACCACTTCTTCAATGGCGCTCGGGGCCAGCAGGACTCCCTTTACCTTGGTGATATCATCCGCCCGGCCAACCACTCCACCCTTGATCAGCCGAAATGTGCGACCGCACGTACACGGTCTTTCATCCCATTCGATCACATCCTTGGAATCGAACCGCACACAGGGCATCGCCATCCGGTCAAAGGCGGTGATGACCATCTTGCCTCTTCGCCCCGGTTCATCAATGATTTGTCCGGTCTCAATATCTTCGATTTCAACCAGAAACAGCGCCTCGTTGACGTGAATGCCCCCGGGTTGATCGAGACACTCATATGACCATGCGCCGATCTCGGTGGCCCCGGCATGGTCGAAAACCTTCGCATTCCATGCCTCCTCCATTCTCCTTTTCGTCGCGGGAATGCTCGCCCCCGGCTCGCCGGCACAGGTTATTCTCTTTATCCCCAATCCTTCGGGCGCGATGCCGAGCTTGTTTCTCGCCGTATCTGCCATCCCGAGCATATAGGTCGGCGTCCCCATCATCGCGCTGGGTCTTAGTTCCTGTATTTTCAATATCCTGGCCTGCGTATCCAGTACGCCCCCCGGCACCACTTCGCATCCTATCTTCTCGGCGGCATAATGTCCCGCCCAAAAGGCCACAAAAATATTGTATCCGAACGGGATGAAGACACGATCGCATGGCCGGTATCCCTGCGCCCAGAGAATAAATGCCCAGCTCTCGGCCCACCACTCCCAGTCCTGCCAGGAGTCGGCCTGATAGACCGGCTGGCCCGTGGTCCCGCTGGTCTGACGAAAATTGCTCACCTCCTCCAGAGGAAGGCAAAGGCAGTCCCCATAGGGAAAGGGATCTTTGCACTGAATGCAGCGCATCATGGATTTTTCAACTTTGGGCACTTGGCAGATATCTTCAAATTTTTGGACATCCGAAGGCGTGATGCCTGCCTCGGCATAAAGAGACCGGTGAAACCTGGAATTTTCATATGCCCACCTAAAGATGACCTTGAATTTCTTCAATTGCAACGCCCTAAGTTTCTCCAGCGGCAGTGTCTCAAGCATGGGATTCCAGTAACGCTGTTCCGAAATCATGGCGCTTTGCGTGCTCCTTTCACTTAAACGATATGGAAGCGCTCTGGGCAATCCCCTCAAGTTGGGACCGCAGCTTCCCGGCCGAAGCCATCACTATTTCGGCTACCTGGTGAAGTCTTGCTAATCCCATATTGCCCGCAATTCCCACAACCCAGATGGCCATAGGCAGCCCGCGCCAATTATGTACCGACGCCGCAACAGCACGAATTCCTGACAGGTACTCTTCATCGTCTGTGGCATATCCCCGGGCGCGGACTTGATTCAACTCGGCAAGGTAGTCTTCCATATTGATTATGGAGTTCGGCGTGTAGCGGGGAAGCCCCCTCTCGCCCGCCAGTCGCTCGATGCATTCGGAGTTCTCCAGCGACAGGAAAGCTTTCCCGGTTGCTCCCGCAAAAATGGGAATCCAAGTCCCGACGGGCGCAGATACCTTGAGCGATTCCACGGCTTCAGCCGATGCGGTGATCATCACGCGGCTGCGAACCCTCACGCCCAAAAATACCGTCGCGTCCATCACGCGGTCTCGCACCTCATTTATGATTTCCTGTCCCAGGCGGCTTGCCTTCATATAGTTCCAATCGGTGAAGGCCAGAGTGGCGATCAGGGGACCCAGAAAAAGTTTGTGGGGGTCTTTGCCGTGCGTCAGCACCTTTTCTCTCAAAAGCGCGTGAACCAAACCATGCGTGGTGCTCATGCTCAATCCCGCTCGAGCCGCCAGCTCGCCGAGACGAATTCCATCTTGCGCATCTGCAACCGCGCGCACCAACTCAAAGGCTTTGTGCACCGCCGGCGCCCTGTATCCGCTCCTCGACGACTCATGTTCCCCTTTGGGCATCGAAGATTCCATATCGTGGAACTTCTTTAAATTGAGATGGGTTAAGCCGGAGTAAAATTCATTGTAGTGAAAGATAAGATATTCGAAAAACCAAGAAAGGGCAAGTAAAATATCCTATTCCCGCTATTAAGAGGCTAAATACCGGCAGCGTTGTGAAATCGGTTTCATTCAGGACCTTTTCACTATGCTGAATAACAAAAAACTTCTTGACCCCTAATTCTGTTTAAGCTACATTGTAGCCGGAATATAGCTTATAGCACGGGCCCCACTCCAGTCAGTTGCCGGTCTAATTGTACGCCTCTTCTAGCTTTGGAGGCTGTAAACACTCCGATTTCCTTAGGTTAGTCAAAGGAGGACGAAAATGTCGTCAGTACCCGACAAGATCAAGACTTGGCAGATGGTGCAGCCAACGGCCAAGAACAAAGAGACCGGGGAAACGATCCCGGGCAAGCTCGAGTTGGTGGAAATCCCGGTCCCCGAACTCAAGGAAGGTGAGGTTCTGGTCGAAATTGCCGGCTGTGGCGTATGCCACACCGACCTTGGCTACTTCTACGATGGTGTTCCAACGGTCCAGAAGCCGCCGTTGACCCTGGGCCACGAGATCTCCGGCGCCGTCGTCGCAGGCGACCAGCAGTGGATGGGAAAAGAAGTGATCATTCCTGCGGTTATGCCCTGCCGCAAGTGCTACCTGTGCAAGACCGGACGGGGAAACAGGTGCCTCGCCCAGAAAATGCCTGGCAACAGCTTCGGCATATACGGAGGTTTTGCCAGTCACATTCCGGTCCCCAGTGTCGATCTGTGCGAAGTAAAAGATCGTAAGGATTTCCCGCTCGCACACCTGGCGGTTGTGGCCGATGCGGCTACCACCCCATTTCAGGCTGCAAAACGCGCATCCCTTGATATCGGCGACAATGTGATCGTCATCGGGATCGGGGGAGTCGGTCAGTACATGGTACAGACCGCCAAGGCGCTCGGCGCGGGAACCGTGGTCGCCGTGCTGGCTCGCCAGATATCCCAGGAAAGCCCCGTCGAGCCGGATCGCCTGGAAAAAATTCTCAAATATGGGGCCGATTACATCGTCGACGCCAAAGGCAAAGGCCCCGCTGGAGTTGCCGATGAACTCAAAAGAATCCGCAAGGAAAAGAACCTGCCCGCATTCGGGTGGAAAATTTTTGAGGCCACCGGCAACAAAATCGGCCAGGAAACAGCGCTGAGTCTTGTCAGTTTTACGAGCAAACTGCTTACTATCGGCTTCGGAATGGCCAAAGTGGAATACAACCTTAGCCGTCTAATGGCTTTTGATGCCGAGATTATCGGGACCTGGGGATGTTTGCCCGAATACTACCCACAGGTGCTGGAGATGGTTGTCACAGGCAAGATCGCCATTGAACCATACGTTCAGACTCGTCCGATGAGCTCAATCCGGGAATCTTTCGAGGAAGCGCACCGAAAGCCGCCGAACAAGCGAATCGTTCTTACTCCTGACTTCTGAAAAGCAACGGGTAAGAATACTAAAACACTAGACTCTGGAAAGGAGCGATGACATTATGTCACTGGAATGGATGCCAAGGGATAATGAACACAAGGACCACGCGCTGCACTCGGACATCCACTGGGGAACCGAACCCCCTTGCGTCGTCTTTGAGAAGCGCCCTCTTCAGGACCCCTCCGGAAAAACGGTCGAAGGCCTTTACAACGCGTGGATTCGCCTCAACAATCCCGCTCAGTTCAATTCATACACAACCGAAATGGTCAAAGGCGTTATAGCAGGCTTTGAGAATGCGTCCCTGGACAGGAGTGTGGTGGCGGTCGTTTTCACCGGAACCGGTCCCTACGCCTTTTGCACCGGCGGCAATACCAGGGAATACAGCGAATACTACAGCATGAGGTGCGACGAATACGGCCAGTACATGGAACTTTTCAATCACATGGTCGACTCCATCCTCATGTGCAAGAAGCCCACCATATGCAGGATCAACGGCATGCGTGTGGCGGGAGGCCAGGAAATCGGCATGGCCTGTGACATAGCGGTGTCCTCGGACCTCGCCATATTCGGTCAGGCCGGGCCGCGGCATGGATCGGCGCCGGCAGGCGGTTCGTCGGATTTTCTGCCCTGGTTTCTGTCTGCCGAAGACGCCATGTGGAGCTGCATTTCCTGCGAAATGTGGTCGGCATACAAGATGCGGGCAAAAAACCTCATCACCAAGATCGTGCCTGTGCTCAAGGTCGATGGCAAATGGGTCCGCAATCCCACCGTCATCACCGACAAGTACATAGAGGACGGAGAGATCGTCTTTGGTGAGTCCAAGTCCGGCCAGGAGTTGGCTGAAGGCCGGGACTTTCTGAAAAAACACCAGCCCAACGCCGATTTCGAACTGCTGGATAAAGAAGTCGACAATATGATCTGGAAATTTGCAAATCTCTTCCCGGGCTGCCTGATCAAGTCGATCGACGGCGTTCGGCAGAAAAAGAAATTCTTCTGGGATACCACCAAAAACGAACACCGTCACTGGCTGGCGGCAAACATGAGTGGTGAGGCGTTCCTCGGATTTGCCGCTTTCAATACGAAAAAGATCACCGGCAAGGACACCATCGATTTCATTAAGTTCCGCCAGAACGTGGCGGAGTCCAAAACCTGGGATTATGACATGTTTGCCGAAGTGCTGGGAAAGCCCCAGAAATAAGGTGCTCCGGCCAAAGATTGTCTCTGTCGATAACATGAAGGGTGTGGGGGTCATGACCCCCACACCGGTTTTGGGAGAATGGATATGCGTAAGGTTGCAATTATCGGCGTCGGGCAAAGCGCCTTTGTCCGCACCTATCCCGGGTCGATTCGCGAACTGGTGTTCGAAGGCTTCGCGGAGGCCATGAAGGATGCGGGGACAACCGGCGCCGACATTGACGCTACGGTCGTTTGCTCCGCCCCCGAATACGAAAAACAACGGTCCGCCTCGGGAGTGGTTGCCGAGTACCTGGGCTTGAATCCGCAGCCCACATTCTATGTCGAAACCCTGTGCTCGTCGGGCAGCACCGGCCTTCGGCTTGCCTACTCGCTCGTAGCATCGGGTCTGCACGACGTTGTGATGGTTATAGGGTTTCAGTTGATGTCGCAAATTTCGTCGGCAGAAATTCAGGAACGCATGGGCCGAGGTGCCGACATCCTCTGGGAGTCTCCCTTCGGCACCATGATGCCGGCCTATTATGCAATGCACGCCCGGGCGCATATGGCCAAATATGGAACCACCGAAGAAGACCTGGCGCTTGTCAGGGTCAAAGCGGCTACCTATGGGCAGCTCAATCCAAAGGCCTTGTATCGAAAAGCCGTTAGGCTGGAAAACTTCCAGGACCCCGCCAATTTCCTTAGCGGTATCGTGTCCGAGCCGCTGCGGGCAGGCGATTGCTGCGCCAATGCCGACGGCAGTTCGTGCGTGATCGTTGCCGGTGAGGAGAAGGCTCGCGCTTTTTCCAAAAAACCGATCTGGATCAAGGGCATCGGAGCTGCTTCGGCCTCCGTGAACATGGGCGGACGCGATGGGCTCCACGGTCTTGCCGCCGCCCGGCAAGCCGCCCGGCTCGCTTACAGCATGGCCGGCATTACCGCCGCAGATGTGGACGTCGCCGAAGTGCATGACTGCTTTACCATTGCTGAGATCATGGCATACGAAGACCTCGGTTTTGCCGGGCCCGGCGAGGCCAAAGACCTCATTCGATCCAGGCAAACCTACAGGGAAGGTAGCATTCCGGTTAACGTCGATGGCGGCCTGCTTTCCAAAGGCCATCCAATAGGAGCTACCGGTGGCTCGCAGATCCGAACGATCGTGCTCCAGCTAAGGGGGGAAGCCGGAGACATCCAGGTCAAAGACCCCGCTTTCGGACTGGTTCACAACATCGGCGGCGTGGGTATCTATGGCAACGTCACGATCCTCGGCGTCGATTAGCCGATAACTGGCGGTTCGTGACGTGTGACTCCTGAATAGCCGATGCTTGGTGTGCCGCTTTCATTTATTTACCACTGGTCGCCATTCGCCAGTCACTGATATGGAGCTCAAAATGGCAAAAGATGAACTCGATACTCGATTCAGTCAATTCGGGACTGTCAGCTTCGCATCCGTCACCCAGGTCAACGATTTCATCGGCCACCTGAATGAGGGCAAGGTGATGGGGACCAGGTGCAGGGGGTGCGGGAAAGTCTTCTTCCCCCCCCGCGCCCACTGTTATGATTGTCTTGCGGGTGATGTCGAATGGTTCCAGGTCTCCGGTCAGGCGCAGCTTGTAGGCTACTCCACATTGAGGTTCGCCCCGACGGGCTTTGCCGACGATCTGCCCTATACGATAGCATTGCTGGATTATGGAGAATACAAAGTCTTCGGACGCATCGACAAATCTGTTCCCGAAACCGAACTCGCAGTCGGGATGAAGATGGAGACCAGGGTCGGCCGCACAAGCAACGGACGGCTGACCTATACGTTTATAAAAGCCTAGACGATGCCCGTAGATTTGACAGGATCGTGAATATTTGACTGCTCGCTGTTCACTGTCCGCTATTCACTATTCTCTGCCTTTCAAGGAGCTGGGTGTATGAGTGATCAATACGATGTTGAATTGTCCGAGGAGCACATCATACTGCGGGACACGGTTCGCAAATTCGCCGATAAGGAAATAGCCCCTTACGTCGATAAGGATGAGAACGAACATCGGTGGCAACGCGATTTAGTGGACAAGATGGCCGACCTGGGTCTTTTCGGCTGCCCCGTCCCCGAGGAATACGGCGGCAACGCCATGGGCTATCTGGCTCATGCCATAGTCACCGAAGAAATCGGCAGAGTGTCGGGCTCCCTCAGGGTCGGCTTCAACATGCAGACCATGGGAACGGCCATGTCCATCCTGAAATGGGGGAGCGAAGACATTAAGAGGAAATACGTCCCCGCTCTTGTCTCCGCAAAGATGATCGGCTGCTTCGGAATTACCGAACCGGACTACGGTTCCGACACGGCTTCCATGTCCACTACGGCGGTAAGGGACGGAAACTGCTACATCCTCAATGGGCGCAAAATGTGGATCACATGGGCCCCGGTTGCCGACATGTCGGTAATTTTTGCAATGACCGACAAGGCCGCCAAGCATAAAGGGATGAGCGTCTTTGTCATGGACATGAACTCACCCGGCGTGAAAACGGTTCCAATCGCGGATAAAATGGGACTTTGGGCCTGTCCCACCGGCGAAATCATCATGGAGGACGTAAGAGTTCCGGCGGGCAATCGTCTTGGAGAGGAAGGACGGGGCTTCGAGTACCTCATGAAGGAACTCATCAGCACCCGGCTTTCAGCGGCGGCCGGCGCGGTGGGATCATGCCAGGCCGCCCTGGATGCAGCCGTCAAGTACGCAAACGAACGAATCCAGTTTGGCCGTCCCATTGCCGAATTCCAGATGGTGCAGGAAACCATAGCCAGAATGGTCGCCGAAACCGAGGCCGCAAGAGCCCTCACCTGGAGGTGTGCGATTCAAAAAGACCGCGGAATGCTCAACAACATGCGCGAGACCGTGCTGGCCAAGTTCTACGCTTCCCGCGCGGCCGACGAAGTGCCCAACCTGGGGCTCGATGTCCTTAGCGCCTATGGATATTCCAACGAATACCCCATAGCCAGGATCCTCCGTGACGGCAAAGTCTATAAGATCCTGGAAGGATCCACCAACATTATGAAGATGATCCTGGCGCAGGACGCTCTTGGAATGAAGAAGGCCAATAGATAATATCGGACTGGGGGCAGGGGGTTTAAGATCGTTCATACCTTTTTGACTGTCTGCGCCTGCGCTTATTGCAGGTGGGCTAATTTTTTGAACGTGAACTAAGCAGCACGCGGTTTTTTGCGCCGTGTCCGCTCGGCTGGCTTATCATCTGCCAGCAACTTCTCGTAGAGCGACTCGGGAGCTATATCAGCCCCATTCGGCCAGCAGATGGCTCCCCCCTCCACTGTCGCATTGGAGAAGAACGCGATGCCCTTGAGTGGCTCAAAGATAGGTCCCTTGGTGAGATAAGCGGAAAAATCAATTTCCCCCTCAACGCCGTCGTCAAACAGGATGTGGTAGACATATAGGCCGCGATACTCGACCTTCGTAACCTCGTTCATATCCCACACGGCGCACCTCACTGCAGTGGTTCTATCATCTTATACCAAGTTGCGTTCAATATTGGGCGGGGGTAAACCCCGCCGCTACGTAGGGGAGGGGGAGCGCAGCGAATGCGTCGCGCGATGTACGCCCTCCCGAAGGCAACCAATTGAACGCAACCCGGTATTAATCTCTTTGCCCAGCCCAGCCAATTCCCAGTTTTCAAGGATTTCCTCATAGCGCAAATCGATCCATTCTCGAACAAGCTTCAACGCGGTCCGCGACCGCAGGTCTCATTTAAAAATGTTGCCTCGAAAATCCAGGAGGGCCTTACTTTCTTGAAATTCGACGTGAACGTGCGGTGGACTATGATCGTCATAAAACATCCTTATGACGATCCAAAAAAGACCGAGATGATGGGCATAGGGTTTTCCGTTTCATGCAAACAGCTTGAACAAAGGATACGATTTCGAATCAAAACACGCAACAAAAATGGTGAAGAGGCCGGCCTGAGACCTCAAGGTCTCTCTACTCATGGTTCGAGCATAAAGGCCGAGGATGCCGGCAAAGAGGTACTCGACTCGAAAGACGACACCCAAATCCAGGTATGATTTTGCAAAACTTGCCTATTTCAGGACCTCGTTTTTTCGGGGATGGGAGAGATGACTCAACTTCGGCCGGCTCGGGGGAACCAAATAACTGCGATATGTCAAAAGTCTAGGTTTGACCTGTTTGTTCAGAGAGCGTAGGTGTGACCCCTTCTTTCTCTGGTTACGTCTCGGCGCTCTATATGCCCTTCCATAACCTCGTCATAACTTCCTGGTTTTTTTCTTGTGCCTCTTTGATCTCTCCCTTCGTGATGGGGAGTAGGTGGATATTATTTCGCTTCACCACATGGTCGTTGAACCACTTCATGGCAAGTTCATCCGCCTCTTCTTCTTGAGCCTCGTATTCCTCTATTTTGAGAGCGTCCAATAACGGCGACTTATGTGCCCGTAAAGCATGGGCTATTTCGTGAAGAACAGCATAAATGAAGTACCTGGCCTTGGGGTTCGTCTCATCTCTTACGTTCTCGCTCGGCAGAATCCGCTCAGAGACGAGGATTATTTCTCGGGTTCGGCAGAGGTCTCTAGCTACTCGACAAGCGTCCGAGGTTGCGGTTGAGGTGAACAAAAAATCTGTTCTTTGATCAAATAAATGCTCGGGCACATATTCTAAAGCAGTTTGGACCCAGCGGTTATGTAGATAGCCACAGTCAATAATTGCGTTCAAATAGCCTTTTTGGAATTCTCTTGGTCTGTTCAGGCAAAATCGGATGGTCATTTTAGTCTCATAAGGCCCCGGGCTTCAGTGGAGGCCTTGCTAGTGGGTTGGCGTGGATAAACCTTTGCGACTCAAACTTTTCAGGCAACGGTCTACAGTGCAGGAGCCCGGCGTCACGCGTGAACTACTTTGGTTCGGTTGACCAGCGATTACGGATTTTCCACCTTACCGGAAGAGTAAAAACATAGCGCAAGCCATTAATCTAACTTTCAGATTCAGACACTTTTCCATCTCCCAGGATCTCCCGAAGCACCTTTAGTGGTTGCTCGTTACCCGTTCTTAAATACTGGCTTACGATATCATTTGCCATGCGAGTTCCTTCCGGTTTAACCTTAACAACATTATTTAGTGCTGTCCTGATAGCTTCAAGAGGGTAGTCAGCCTGAGATCCTAAAAGCATTCTGACCCAAATATCATAAGCCTCACGGGGCTGGTCCAGACTAATTCGCGCAATGCTCTCCAGCAGCTGGAACGAATTATGTTCTTCATCGGCATACTCTGCAACTGAAAGGATCAGACGCTTGTTGGTGTCATTCACTACGTCTACAAACACTGCCCACGTGCAAAGTTTAGAAGCCAACAGTCTGCCACTGTGGTCATGAGTGTCGATCACGTCGAGAATCCGGGGCCACAGTTCGAAAACTTTTTTCCTGAGCCTCTGATCGCTGCCTTTCTCCAACGACCACATAAACCAAATGAGATTGCCGATCTCAGGCAGGCGAGTTCGCACAATTAATTGATTTATTAGGCTGCTTTCATCTTCCAATTCTTCAAAGTCGTTAATGAATGCAACAGCGATGTTTTCTACAATCCGCCTCTTCACCTGCTCTCCGAGATTTTCGTCATCCAGTACCGGAATAAAGTGACCTTCTCTTTTGAAGTGCTCGAAAATCTCCTCGTATATGATGTCAACATAGGAGTACCCCTGGATTGCGCATAACCACTTTTGGTAATCCCTTAAGTCAAAAATGTTATTGAGGTTTATTAATACCCACTCTTGAGAGATATATAAAAAATTTGGCAGGTAGTTTGCTACCAACGTTACAAACTCATATTTACCGGCCTCCGCATCAGCCAGCAGGCCAGTATAAGTAGGCTCAAAGTGGGCCCAAGTCTCCCTGTGGTTCCTGGTCTCGCTATCCGAGAGCCGGCATGAGCGCAAGGTAAGGTTAAACAGGCCCTCTATGCAAATTCCGCGCGGGCTGTTTATTGCAAGGAACACTGCGTCGCTGTCGGGTTTGAATTCTTCCCCTTCCACTCTGTTTATCAATGCCTGGATTATGGCTTCTGCTTGCGGGAGGAGCTTATCTGAAAAGGAGTGTTCATCCGATCTAGTACCATTCGTAATCAACCTACCTATCGCGCTCACGACCCAGTTGCTGTTGGCTACAAAGTCGCTTCTCGTTTGTGCACTCTCAGGTCTCCAGAACCTTTCCTGTTTGATAATGCCCTCGCAGAAACTTAGCAGGTGCCCCCATATTTCATCCCACGGAAGACTTGTTTTTTCAGTCCACAGCTCGCCATAAGCTTCGATAACCTCGTAGGCAAATGCGAGATCGAGGTCGGAAAATCTATGCATTTGACTATGGTACTTAATCGGTTCAGCTTTTATAGCCTGGTGCAGAACTCTTGCAAGGCCACGCAACCCCCGTTCACTAAACGATACCTCTTTTGAGTCGTAGCATGCCGCGAAGGCATCCAGCCGTTCGATCAGCTCACTTACCTCCCAAGACAGTAGCTCTTCAATCTGATAAGGAGACTGGTCCTGGATCGGCCCAGCTTGGAAGTAGCTGGAGAAATCGGGGTGCTCCGGCTCCGAGCCAACTTTGGTAATGAACTGCTCATAAAGCTCTCTCGTGTATTTCCCGGCATCTTTGATTGCTGATAGCCAGATTGCTTTATAGTATGCTGACTCGGCCTCGCTAATCTGCTCTTCCCCGCTGGCACCGTTCAGATTCAATATAATGTCTAAGACTCGATCCCTGAGGGAGTCTGAGAAGTCCCGATAGTGGTTGCGCAGAAACATCCACAGCTCATGTCGGAAATTACTAGAAAAATAAATAGGGTCCAGGACAACATCGGCTAAGGAGCACAGGTGGCTGTAGTGTTTATCGAGAATATAGATGTTAACGCGTTTAATCGTCTCAAAGCGACTCTCCAAAAAGATTCTAATCTGGGAGATGCCTTCGTCCGGATGGTCTTCAACAAAACCTATTAAAGAATCTCTGAGAGCACTAACTAAAATATTTTGAGCATCATCAGTGCTGAGGTTTTGAGGGTGATCTTCAATCGCTGGCCTCCAGATGCAGGACCATTTGTCATTGCCAAGTTCACCAAGGATGGTCTCCAGTCTATCATGGAATAACTGAACGGCTTCTAGACCGAGTACTTTACCAGCCTTGACTGCTACCGTGGCCGTTATCTCTTCGGAGTACAATGTACCAAAACGTAGCACCGCCATTTTCGTATGTGATTGTCCTTGCTGCCGATCCTGAAATTTAAAATCGTAGAGAGAGCTGATCAGGCTTTTAGCCAGGTTCTTACAATGTTGATCGGTCTGGTCCAAAAGAAAAACGAGCCACTTTTCGCCGATCTCTTTTGCAACAAGGTTTCTTTCATAGGGGTCTTCTAGCCAATAAGTAATAAGACCAATGTCTTCAGGTCGAATCAAGTCGGGAGGAAGATTCTGAATAACCTTAGAAAACTGCCACCAGGTTCGATAATTGCTGTATACCTGGTCAACTGCATGCTGCGTCGCCGATCGGATTATATCCAAATATTTTTCAGCGAATGTCCTGTTCTGCTCACTTGAAAGCTCGACGCTGCTAGAGACTAAGTATTCCGTTGCCGGCCAAAACGGAATTATAATGGAACCCTCCTTGTCTGTCGGTTCCGGTTTTGGGTTCTGATCGGGCTGGAAGTAGCCCCTCTCAGCTAAAGAGTCGAACCACTTAAGGTCCTTTGCTTTCTTGAAAAAGAATAGACGCAGTTCCTCTTTGTCAGTGATTCTCTCAAGGAGATCTTGCTCCGGCGGTGTGAGCTTAGCCACTGTTAAGCACCTCGTCCATGTAGTCCAAATCATTCCTCAGAGGTGGCTTGTTAACCCTCAGTTTCAAAGACCAAGCCCTCAGGATATCTTCTTGCTGCTCGTACTCTTTATAGTCGCGAACAAAACCTATCAGGTGGACACCGAATGATTTTTCATAATACTGATTTAGGTTCTTATACAGAGCATCGTGCGTTTTATAAAAGCCCTGCAGCACAAATCTCCGCCGGTCGCCTGTGGACTTCACGCCCCCTCTTCTAAGGATGTGTTCTAGGATCTCGGCTTCCTCAAGGCGATACCCAATGAATAATACCGTCTTTCTTAGAAACAACTCCCCGAGAAAGTGTTGGACGGTGGGGTGGTCATAGTGTTCAAGGTAGTGCTTCGTGGTCAGAATCATCGTTCCTGGTTCGCTAAAGAAACCGTGCAGGTGAACAACCGTACCCGGCTCATCGAGGCATTTCGCAAAAAATTCATTCTTGTCCCAAATCCTCCTGACCTGGGGCTTCGTTGACTGCGCTTTCGCCAATCCGGGAACCAGCGGGTTATCGCTCACGTCACAGAACTTAGGTGCCAATGAACCATCATAGTTCGTAGTGACACATACGCATCCTATCCCGTTAATCGCGTCATAAATTGTGCCCGCGTTATCGCTTTCCTTAAAAAGGGATGGTAAATCTAAATTAATACCTTTTTCATCTGCTATGTTCAGTGCAATGGACAATCGCTTTTTGGCTTCCAGCTTTTCCAACTGATTTAATTCGGAATAGTTCAGTCCATTCGGACAGAGCTTTTTGAATGCTTTGTCTGCCAATTGATTCCAAGATGGATATCCCACAAGCATCGATATACCAGCCCCTACAAATAGTACCAACTCGCCGTTCAGCCCTGCCTGTATGATCTCATCAGGTAGATCCGGTATTTCTCTCAAATCGGGTATCCTGTTCATAGGCGCTCGTCCCCGTAGCCTGTGTCAACCCGTTTCCCATTCAGTGGGCGTAAAGTTCTATACATTTCTCGGGTAAATCCGGTTCATGCCATAACGATTGCCGGAGTCCCTCTCTCTCAATGGCGCCTTCTTACTCGTGCAGCTGCGGATTGCGGGCGCGTTGTCCTCCGGACCCGGGCAAGAAAGGGATTCCCCTGGGCATGACCTCACCTTGGAAATGGCGAAACCACCTTCCCAGATCGAATGATACCTCGAACCACCATCAAACTCAAGGAAGTCTGCCACTGCACTTAGCAAAGCCTGTGAACGGCTCCTGCCCAATATTTTTGAAAGTTGCTGCATCTTACCCTACGTTAACCCTTTGATTTCTCAAGATAAGATATTGATTTTTGAAGCTGCCTGCCAATCCCGGCGGCGCCGCTGACGGCAAATCGCCCACTGATGACGGTATTCTTCATGACAGGGGAAAAGCTATGGCAAATCCGTTCGTGCATGTTGAGCTGCATACACAGGACCCGGACAGGGCAAAGAAGTTCTACGGCGAATTGTTTGACTTGAACTTCGAGGACGTGCCGGACATGAACTATACGATCATCAAGGTGGGGGAGGGAACGGGCGCGGGCATGATGAAGATTAACCTTCCGCGCCTCGTCTCTTTCCACTAAAGCCTTCCCCTGACCCGATCCGGGCTCCTGTGACCTGTCTATTCGCTGCTCCTGGGCTTCTCGCCAAAAACCTGTTGACAAGTTTTCCTGGAAGGTGTTTAATAGTGCCATATGGTGAACATGGGTTTCATCATTTGAAATGAAAGGTGGAAAATGAGGTACGCGGAAACAGGGTTTAATTTGGAAATCGATCTCACCAGGGGAAACATCGAGAGGGTGGAAACCGACCCCGCACAGACCGAGCTTCATCTGGGCGGGCAGGGTACCGCCCTGAAAATACTGTGGGATAGGGTCCCTCCTCAAGTTGAACCCTTTTCTCCCGATAATGTGTTGATTTTCAGCAGCGGGCTTTTAAACGGCACGCCTGTTCCCGGCGCTAATCGCACAGCAGTCAACACCTTTTCTCCCCAGACTTCGCTGCTGGCTCACTCTCTAATGGGTGGGTTTTTCGGGGTTGAAATGAAACATGCCGGTTATGACAAGATAGTCATTAGCGGTAAAGCCCCTGGCCTGGTTTATCTATACATTAACAATGACAGGGTGGAAATACGCGATGCAGCGCATCTCAGAGGCAAAGGCATCCAGGAGACTGCTGCGCTGCTCAAAAAAGAATTGAAGGACAACAGAGTCTGGGTGGCTGCAATCGGCCCGGCCGGTGAAAACAGGGTCTATACCTCTTCCATCGATTGCGGTAACGCCAGCGCGGCTCGGGGACCGGGCCCGGTCATGGGAGACAAAAGACTAAAAGCAATCGCGGTTCGCGGAACAAGGGACATCAATATCGCGCGGCCGGCCGAACTCTGGGAGATATGTTCGCGCCTTAGGAAGGAACTTGCTGCCAACCCCAATGTCGGCGACTGGATGGCGGTCGATGAAGATGACAGTTTCCACCATAACAATTTCGCCTGGGGCAATGCGCGTGTGCGCAGAAAAAACTTTTGGAGCAAGGAACTCGAAGAAAGATGGCGGAAGTTGAAGTATGACCACATGGACCGGCAGACAGGTTGCTATAACTGTCCGAAGAAATGCCATAATGTAATTAAGTGGCCGGGGCGCAATAGATTTTCCTATAAGTGTTATGGCAAGGACACCTATCATATGGCGTCCTTTCAAGAACTGGACTTTACCTATGAGTTTCTCGGCCATGCCCAGGAGTTGGGACTTGACTCATACTCCACCCCGCAAGTCATCGCCTTTGCCCTCGAGCTTTTGGAAGCCGGCATTCTGACTGAAAAAGACTTTCCGGGTATGCCTTCCGACATTAAGGGAAGGTTTTACTACATCATAGATAAAATTGCGCGCCGTGAGGGCATAGGAGATATTCTCGCCGACGGCGTCTATTGGGCCGCGCGCCGGATTGGCAATGGCGCGGAAGCATACGATCATAATACGGTCAAGAAATTCGAGCAGCTCCCCATCAAGCTTGGAAAGTTGAACCCCCCCTATTTCCTTATGATAGCCACTGGCGAGAAGATGGCTATCACGCAGATTGAGGGGTCTTTCCCACAGGACCCGCTTCCCACCATGGAGGAAAGACAAAAGTTTGTGGATAATTGGGTTGCATGCCCGGATGACAGGTTCAAGAAATGGCTTCTCGAATGGGAAAAACGCGAGGTCATCCCCGTTGAAGCGTCCTGCGCCATTACCGATTGGAACGAGGCGATGCATTACATAGATGATTCCATCGGGCTGTGCGGGTTTGTGTCCTCGTTCAGAGGTCAGTTTGGCGGCACGACCGGTTATCATGTATGGAACATGCCGACGGTAATCTCGCTTGCCACCGGCATGGATTACGATAAGGACAGGCTGTGGGAAACTTTTCAAAGAAACCGCAACCTCGTCAGGGCCCTTAATGTAAGAAAGGGCATGCGGAGAGTCGATGAGAAGCCCCCTGATGACCATTGGGCGGTAAGAAACCATGACTACGAACAGAATCTGCTCAGCGCTTACTATCAATTCAAAGGCTGGACCGAAGATGGAATCCCTGCCAAAGAGACTCTGGACAAACTGGGATTGAATTATGTGAGCGATGAATTCATCGAGAGGGGCATCCTTACGGGAAACGAAGGCGCTGCTTCTGATACGGAGTTGCGTTCAAGATTGGGCGGGGGTGAACCCCGCCCCTCCGTACGGGAGGGGGAGCTGTTTGAGTGAATGCGTCGCGCGATGTACTCCCTC
>DASPQK010000191.1:0-7594 GCA_035624985.1 Syntrophobacteraceae bacterium
CGCCGCTGTGATGATGACTTTGTCTTTCATATCATTCTTCCTTAATTCCTCGGATTCAAAAAATCGGCATCGAGAAACTCCGGATTGGGATATGTGTAAAATCCCCTGCCGGTCTTAACGCCCAGTTCACCCTTTGTTACCTTATCCTTCAGTTTGTCGGGGGGCTTATCCCGGGGGTCCTTCGAGTCATTGTAATAAACCATCTCGATGTTGGATACGGTATCCAGGCCAATGGCATCCATCAGCGCAAAAGGCCCAACCTTCATCCCCGTGAAGATGCGCCACGCCCGGTCGATGTCCCGGAAATCGACGAAATCATTTGCCCACATATATAGGCTTTGTTTCTTTATCGCCCTCCAGACGCTGTTAAAACAGAAGCCCAGGATCTCCTTTTTTACCCGCAGTGGAACGAAGCCCAGCGAGCGGATCCATTCCTCGCCCCTCTGCATGACCTCGGGAAGGGTTTTTGTTCCCCCCATGAGATCGGCCATACCCATTCCCTGTAGTGGAAGGTAGAAGTGGATGTTGATGCAGCGCTCAGGCCTCCCGCTGCTGTCTTCCATTCTCGATACCGGAACCGACGAGCTGTTGGTCGCAAAGATCGCTTTGGCGGGAGCATTTTCCCCTAACTGCCTGAAGACTTCCTGCTTAATTTTGAGGTCTTCGGTTACCGACTCCACGACAAAATCGACATCTTTAAGAGCATTGCTAAGACTCGTCGTAAACCGGATGCTGTTCTTGCACTCCTGCCACTGGTCCCAGGGGATGAAAGGATTTGCGACTTTTGCCTTTAAGTCTGCGTACAGTTTGGCGTACGTTTCATCAAAAGCGCCCTCCCTGGTGTCGTAAACGCTGACTTTGTAGCCGGCATAGGCGGAAACCATGGCGATCTGCGTGCCGAGGATGCCTGTACCCACGACCGCCAGACGTTCAAACGGTTTGTGCATAAATACTCCTTCCAGCTTCTCATCCGCGCGGTGTTGCGATGACTCTTGCACAATGAATGGGAGATTCAAAATAAAAAGGTTTGATTCAGATCTTTTTTAAAAATTTCAGGATCTCGATGAGCCCGTCATCTCGCCATCTGGCAATCTCTTCATTGGTGCGCCCCCGTTCGGGTGGACGATTGGCCATTTCCTCCCTCACACCTTCCCGAGCTATTTGATGCCATCCCTGCGGCCATTTTTTCCAGGCCGCCATGTCCTCCCACCAAAGTTCCACGGAGTTCTCGACGTGCGTGAGAAGACCCTCGATCCCATGTATACCGCCTCCCAACTGGTAGATGAGGTTCGGACCCATTAGCGCGTAACGCAGGCCGGGTCCGAAGTTTACGGCTTTGTCAATCTCCTCCACCGAGCAGACCCCTCTCATCACCAGATCGACGGCTTCACGGTAAAGGGCCATCGAGAGCCTGTTGGCAACGAATCCGAGGGCCTCCTTCCGGAGAACGACAGGTTCCTTGCCCAGCGACATGTAGAAGTCGCAGGTTCTCCTTACTGTCTCTTCGCTTGTCTTCTGACCTTTGCTGATCTCAACAAGCGGAATGAGATGAGGAGGATTGTAAGGGTGGGCGCCCAGACATCTCTCAGGGTGCTTTGAGTTTTTGGCGATCTCCGTGATGAGAAGCCCTGAAGTGCTGCTCGCGAAGACCGCATCCTGCGGAGCATGCTCGTCCACCCCCGCGAGCAGCGTCCGTTTCACCTCGTACTCCTCCGGGACGGACTCCTGGAGGAACTGCACGTCCTTCACGGCCTCTGCAAGGTTCACCGTGTATTTTGCCAGCCCTAGGGCCCCGCTCATTTCAGCCGCCGTCAAGATGCCTTTCGAGACTAGATATTCCAGGTCCTCCCGGATGCGGTTCCGGGCTGTCTTCAGGGCCTCGTCGCTGATGTCGTAAATACTTACGGGGACGCCTTTCCAAAGGAAGTTGGCCGCCCAGCTCGAACCGATCAGGCCGCCCCCAAGCACAGCCGTTTTTCTGATCTCCGGCATCATGGATTGCTCCTCCTTGAGATCCCTTTAACCATAGATCCAGATGCCCAGAGGGATCGCAAAAAACAAAGCTATGGTCGTCGCAATCACGTGACCCCAAAAAATGTGTTTGTACGCGTTAACGTGGGTGAGCCCGGCGACCGCAAGCATGGTTATGACGGCCCCGTTATGGGGCATGGCGTCAAAAGCCCCGGAGGACATGGCGGCAATCCTGTGGATCAGGTCCGGACTCAGGCCGAGGGCAAGGTACTTGGGAGCCATGGTCTCGAGGATAATTCCGAGGCCTCCGGATGCGGACCCTGTGATGGCCGCCATGATGTTTGTAGCCACCGAAAGAGAGATGATCGGGTGCATGGGAAGCGTCAGCAGCCAGGCGGAGACCACCTTGAATCCCGTTGTCGACGCCACGGCCATGCCGTAGCCTACGTCGGCACAGGTGTTGACGATGGGGACCACCGTGTTCAGGGCGCCTCTATTCAAAGTATCCAGAATGTTGCGGTAGTATTTCCAGAACAGGATAATGCAGGTCGCTACACCCCCGGTCAAAGCGGCAACGGCGTCTCTCTTGACATAGGGAAGGTCGATATTGAGCAGCAGCAGAACGATCACCGGCGGTACAAGGCTTAACCATACGCTGGGCATGGGGCCTGAAGCAGGTGCTCCCGCTCCGAGGACCCCTGCCGCTGGTTCCTCGTACACTTCACCTCTGGCCTTGGACTTTTTCAGTATGTAGCGGAAATAGAGCACATTAAAAGCGGCCACAATGACCGCTCCCGCCAAACCCACCAGCGGCGCCGAAGTGGTCGTCGAGGCCATGTATTTTGTCGGCATGATGTTTTGTATCTGAGGTGTTCCCGGCAGCATGGTCATCGTCAGCGATGCCGCTCCGAATATGAATGCCGCCATGAAAAGATGCCAGGAAAGATTCGCCTCCTTGAACAGGGGCCGCGCGATCGGAATAACGGCGAAGATGACCACAAACAGACTTACGCCGCCATAGGTCAGACACAGGGAAACCACCGAAATAGCCAGCAGCACCCTCAGAGGACTCTCTTTTCCGATCACTCTCAAAATACCGTTGGCGATAGAGTGAGCCGCCTGACCGTCTTCCATGAATTTGCCGAACACCGAACCGGCCAGGAAGATGAGGTAAAATTTCCCGGCGTAATTGACAAAGCCTTTCATATAAGGCCCTGTCATCGTTTCCATGATGTTCATTCTGGAAAAAATGGCCACGACAACCACGGCAAGGGGCGCAATGATGATAATGTGCCACCCCCTCAGCGCCAAAACGACAATGAACGCTAAAGATAGAATAATTCCAAGAACACTCCAGTCCATCCAAGCCCCCTTTGTTTTCAGGTTCAATGTATAAGAACAAGGCCCGCCCGCAAAGAGGAGTTGTGCAGATTGCATGCCAATAAAAAAGGCCCAATGTTTCCAATAAGATGGCACATCGAGCCTCAACCGGTGTAGTATAACTCTACAATGAGAGTGTAGATATCAGCTACATTATCCCTCTCCCACCTTTCCCCCTACACTGATCTTGTAACGGCTCATCTTCTTATAAAGCAGGCTCCTGTCTATCTGTAATATCTCAGCGGTCCGTTTCTTATTTCCCCTGGTCATCTGTAAAACGTTGACAATCGCGTCTTTTTCCAGCTTAACTTTGAGGTCGTTTAAATTGGCGAATTCTTCGCCCTGTCTCTTCGAGGTCCCGTCCACCAGCCCGGGCATGAATCGTTCAAAATGGTAAACGTTCAAACGCCCCGAAAGGGCCACATTTGCGGCCCTCTCCACTATGTGTTCCAGTTCCCGGACGTTTCCGGGCCATCGATATCGCGCAAACGATTTCAGCACGTCCTTGTGCACGCCCTGGATATTGAGGCCCAGGCCTTTATTAATTTTTGCAATGAAATGATCGACCAGTTCGGGGATGTCGTCCAGCCGCTCCCTGAGCGGAGGAACTTGGAGCGACACCACATGAATGCGGTAGTATAAATCTTCCCGGAACTCACCTTTCTCGACAAGTTCGGTCAGGTTCCTGTTCGAGGTGCAGATCAAACGGATGTCAGTATAAATGGTTTTTGTCCCCCCTATTCTTTCAATCTCTTTTTCCTGAATAGCTCTCAATAACTTCGATTGCAGCGGGAGGGGAAGTTGATCGATCTCATCAAGATACAATGTCCCTTGGTGCGCCATCTCAAATTTCCCAAGCTTACCGCCCTTTCGGGCGCCGCTGAATGCACCCTCTTCATAGCCGAACAACTCTGACTCGATCAGATCTTTGGGAATTGCGGCACAATTCAGGGCAATGAACGGCTGATGCATGCGGGGACTCGCCTGGTGTATTGCATGGGCAAAAAATTCTTTCCCCGTCCCCGTTTCCCCCGTAATAAGGACCGTCGATTTCGTTTGCGCCACCTTCTTTGCAAGTTCCTTTGCTTCCGTTATAGCTGCCGATGAGCCAATGATATTGTTCAGAGAATATTTTGCACCCCTCAATTTCTGTAATTCATTCTTGAATTGATTCAACTCATCACTTAAACGCCTCACCAGATCCACTGTGGAAAGAGTGCTCATATAGTTAATCGTATTCATGGAGGTATAAGCGAATACCCCAAGAGTATTATTATCTTTAATGAGTGGGACATAATGTGCAATAACGGTTTCGCCATTGGCCAGTGTAAACAGCCTGCAATCAGGTTGGCCTATTTTCCTGATTACAGGCATGTACGTATTGGGTATGATCTTTGACACAGGCTGGCCTATGATATCTTTCTTCTTGCGATTCAATATCTTCGCATAGTGGTCGCTTATCGCTGTGATTCTGTCTTCCGAATCCGTGACTATCGTTACCGCCATCCTCGATAGGCTGTCGAATATTAGATCCGTGATTTCATGACCTTCAAAGTGTCCGCCCACGACATTCCCTCCCCGCATCGATAGGATATGCCTTCACGTCAAGACGCCTCGATTTCGGAATCACCTTTATCAAAAAGTGTAGCCAATAGCAACACGGTATTATGCGCGGCCAATATTGACTGAATCGCAAAATGCCTCTATTTCGGCAGTTCCGATCTACAAATCCGCTCAGGGTATGATAGCCACCGCTCGAACCCAGCCTGCGCTGGCCCTGCGGATCTTTATCGGAAAACAGGCAACCTGAAATCCGTGGGGCGGAAGCTTGGCGAGGTTGGTCAACTTCTCCATATGACAGTATTCCTTCTCGATCCCGGCAAAATGCGCTTCCCATATGATGCTGCTGTTTCCCGTGGCGCGGAATTCATCGGCGATATAGGGCAGCGGCCTGTCCCAACTCCAGGCGTCGGTGCCCACAATCTTGACGCCCTGATCGAGAAGCCAAAGCGTCGCGTCCCGTCCCATGCCGCACCCGCTCACCAGATAGCGGGCCGTTCCCCACTGCTTGTCGGCATCGGTGCGCACCAGTACGATATCGAGAGGCTTCAAGATATAGTCGATTCCAGCAAGAGCATCCTTGAGATCTGCGGACGTCACGAGGTATCCATCCTGCCTGTCGCTGAAATCGAGCACCACGCAGTCGCAAAAGCACCACTCAAGGGGAATCTCGTCGATTGTGCGAGCCGGCTCGCCCCTGTTCGTGGTCGGATGGTAATGCCAGGGAGCATCCAGGTGGGTGCCGCTGTGGGTGCTCAGCCGTATGAATTCGATGGCCCATCCGAGGCCCGACGGTAAATCAGTCTCCTTGGCCCCGGGAAAGAAAGTTATCATATGCTTCGCGCCCATGCCGTGATCCCAATACTCGATTTCTGGAATCATCTGGGGCGGGTCGCTGGGAAGCTCCGCTTCTATCGCAATGCTCAAATCTATGAACTTCGCCATTGTCCTGATCCCTTCTGCCGATCCCTTCTCTCGATTCCCCAACCGTTCCTTGGCAGTCGACCTTGCCGCGCCTCGGAAACATCATCGGAATGACCTTGCCTTTTCCTGCCGGCCATGACAGATGATGGTCGATCTTTGCCGGGACCCGATCTCCGTTTCTCATACGCAGCGTCACAAATAATTGCGCAAGGGCTTTGACTCCGTCATTCCGGCACTTGTTCGTCACCCCGGCAGTGCACTTGGGCCGGGGCGGAATCCAGTGTTTTCTCAGCTGGTTACCGCCTGCGTGCGAGGTGGTGTGTTGCGCAAATATTATCTTCGCTGCGCATGGCACTCGTCAGCTAACCCTTGTAACATTTGGCGATGGTGATGCACAAAGCATTTCGTATCTTCTATCCATGAGGGCTCAACTGCCCTTGAGGACACTGCAATTTCTGCCGTGAAAATGTTGCAGGAAGCCGGGATAGAGTATGACGTCCGCTTAAGTGATGGTGGCTGATTCGATCTAAAGCGTTCGCCGTATCCTCTTTCCTCTTGACATATCCATTCTCTCATGATATTCAGTCTCCAGAACTTAAGTCTGTTGAAACGAGCAATGATGCCCCCGGTTGCGAAGAATCATCCCGGATGAATGGCTGGAACTTCCATCCAACAATTAACAAAGGGGAGACCTCTCGATTATCGCTGCAAACAGCTTGGATGCTGGGAGTAACAATGGAAAAAACTCCTGACCGCCTTGACAGTATGCTCGGAAAACTCCGGCAAACGGGATTCCGCATGACGCCGCAGCGGCTTGCGATACTCAAAATACTCGCTGAAAGCAATGGGCATCCGGGCGCAGAGCAGATTCACGCAGCGGTGAGAAAGAATTTCCCCACCACAACCATCGCTACCGTGTACAAGACCCTGGCCGTTCTAAAATCGATTGGCGAAGTGCTGGAAATAGAGTTCAGCGGCGACTACAACCGCTATGACGGGAAAAAACCCTATTCGCATCCTCATCTTATATGCATCAAATGCAAGAAGATTGTCGACCCCGAACTGGCCAGCCTGGCCGACATGACCGAGAAGCTTGCCCTGGAATCGGGGTATGAACTTATAACCCACCGGCTTGATTTCTATGGCATTTGCCCTCAATGCCGGAAAAGGAATAGCGGTGTTTGAAGCTTGTAACCATAGTCCGCACTACGAAAGGAGTAAACGTTATGGATGAAAACAGCAAGAGCCCGGCAACGGACAGGGATCAAAAACACACGGCCGGCAGAGGTACGTCGAACCGGGACTGGTGGCCCAACCAGTTGAACCTCGATATCCTGCGCCAGCGTTCCTCCAAGTCCAACCCGATGGGCGAGGCGTTCAACTACGCCAAGGAGTTCAAAAGCCTCGACCTCGCGGCCCTGAAGAAGGACCTCTACGCGCTGATGACGGACTCACAGGAGTGGTGGCCGGCCGACTTCGGCCACTACGGGCCGCTCTTTATCCGGATGGCGTGGCACAGCGCCGGCACCTACCGTATCGGGGACGGCCGCGGCGGCGCAGGCAACGGCAGCCAGCGCTTTGCGCCCCTCAACAGCTGGCCCGACAATGTGAACCTCGACAAGGCGCGCCGGCTGCTCTGGCCGATCAAGCAGAAATACGGCCGCAAGATTTCCTGGGCCGACCTGATGATCCTCGCAGGCAACTGCGCCCTGGAATCGATGGGTTTTAAGACCTTTGGTTTCGCCGGCGGGCGCGAGGA
>DASPQK010000192.1:0-2984 GCA_035624985.1 Syntrophobacteraceae bacterium
CAGTTGTTGGACCTTCAGGATCAGACAATTCTACAATGATCTTGGAAATTGTAACGAAGCGCTCTAAACGGCCACATTTGAATGGCTCAAAGTATGAGCGTCCCTTTGCCCCCATCCCCAGGACTCCCGGCTGACTTTTAAGAAAGATATCAAAATGGAGAAGTAAGTACAAGGATTTTTTCGAAGTTTTATGTCCAACGGTGTCCTAAGATTTCGCCCGCTTTTTGACAACTGAATATTGATTTTTTTGAGAGCTAATACATCAAAGCTTGGAGATTACGAATGCCAAAGATTGAAGATTTTCGATTGAAATGTGGTATTCATCAGGGAAACTTCAAAAAAAGAGTACAGGAAGCGACCAACAATGATCTATCTCCTATTTTGAAATTCCCTGAGGACGTTTTCGGGTTAAAGACATCTTTTGATTCCCTGGACGATTGAGACTGCCCTTCAGCACTGGGCTCGGTTTAAACCTCAAAATTCTTCTTGGAGTGATCTCGATACGATCTCCTGTCTTGATGTTACGGCCTCGCCTCGCTCTCTTATTTCGGATGACGAAATTTCCAAATCCGGAGATCAAGATCTTATCCTCACGCTGAAGGGTTTCTTTAATTATATCGAAGACGGTCTCCACAATCTTGGCCATTTCTTTTTTGGGGAGGCCCACCTTCTCATAGATTTTGTCAACGATATCAATCTTTGTCGTACTCCGCTCCTCAGGGTTAGAGATTAAGTTGTGAGGTTAATTCGAGCAAGGAGGAAAAAAGCGCTTTAAAGCGTACTCTCAAATAGCATAACTGTCAAGAAAGAATTTCGTCGGGGAACTTAGCTCCCTTGCTGATTTTCGGTTGAAATGTTGCATAGAAGAGTAGAAATGGGAAAACAAGATTTCAGGAAGAAGCCGTCGAAAGAGGGTTGCGGGCTCACCCATTACTCATGTCATTGAGAGGATTAATCAGCGTTCACCTGCGCGGGCGGCCACAGCACTGGCCTCTGGCAGCAAAGTGCCATTTGCATCGGTGAGCGCCTTGCCACCCGGAGAATAGCAGTAATAGAAAATAGGACCTAATGGAATATGCAAACTGTTCAAAACGGCATAGAAATCTTTGAAACCCTGGCCGCGCGTCTGTCCTTGCTTGTTAGGGTACTTCTTGGCGTCCAACCCCCATTCCGTAATCCAGAATGGCTTATCCGGCCCTAAAATGGTCGCATCTTGACGAATCAAGTCCATTACGGATTGTCTCAGGTTATTCACGTCAGGATAAATATGTGTGCCGTAGCCATCCACATGATAAATGGCATTATCAAGGTAATTGAACCCGTCCAGGGTCCGTAGAGCCGCAATCATGCGCGCCGGTTTCGAGAAATGATGCGGCGGCTTATCCCACCGGTCGCTACCGTGGGCCATGCCGAACGTAATGATCTTGGCGTTCGGGAAGTAATGAGGGGCATGGATAACCTCGGCGGCAGCTCTAAGGAAGCGCGCGTAGCCACGAACAGCAGTCATCCATTCTTCCCGAGTGGGTGTATGGCCATCCGGCACATCACCGTTGAAGCATATCCAGTCGACCTCGTTGCCAATCTCGAACGCGTCGATGGTCAGATTGGCAGCTTTCACGGCATCCAGCTGAGTACGCAAGCCTTGCGCAAATGTCTCTACGTCGAGTCGGCTGAGTTGTGACGAACCTTGGGACCAACCACAGCGTCTGCGAAAATCTTCGCCAGCGTTCGGGGGTTGGTATCCTTCGCCAAAATTCACCTTGGCTGGAAAAACATTTGCAAGGAAACTAAGATGGTTCTGTTTAGCCAAGCTTAGTTCGTTGACGAATTTGCCCTGGATCTGAGGCGCCGCAACAAGCGCATCGCGGAACCATGTCGCGTGCAGGGCACGAATATCTTGCAGTGTTTTTTTCTGTACCGCTTCGCTTTCCCGGGTCAAGTTCGAGCGGTCGATGCCGATTTCCAGCGGAGCCTGTCCAAGGACTGTCGTCCAAGGGGTGAGCAGTAGCCATCCGAGAGGAATGGCGGCGTATGCAAGTTTTTTCATGTGATGCTCCACGGCTCTGGAAGGCCATGAATTACATCGGGCTCAGAGCCAATTTACCGGCATCTGTGAGTGCGCCGCATCGGAAGATGGCCTGGGCTTCAAACCCAGGCAGGGCCGTCCAGTTGTAGTAGATGATCGCGGTCAGCCGCCCCTGTTTCACGAACGTTTTGAATGCCTCGCGCTCTGTTTGAATCAGCTTCACCCGCGTTTCATCGTGAATGGGGCAGGACAGATCCCGGTTGGCGAATCCCCACTCCGTCAGCCAACAGGGCTTGGCGGAGGTGCATAGGGCTAAAGCGCGCTCCCTTAGGCCATTAACACGTTCTGAGACCGGGGCATTGGGGTCGGGATTGCTCGGATAGAAGTGAATGCCGTACCCATCAACCAATTCATCCAAGCCATTCTGACGTAGAAACTGAAGCGTATCAGGGATGCTCACTCAGTCTGTTTTCGCATGAGGCCGCTTACCGGGAGGCCCGCTATCGGCCAGTCCTGCAGAAATGATAGGCGTCATTTGATTAAGCCTGGATGCGTCACGTACATGCTTCAGTTCGGCAAGCGCCTTTAGGTAGACGCGGTATCCCGCCGCGATGGCGGCCCCTTCCCGGTCAGTCGGGTTGTTGAGATCGGATAGTCCTAGCTCGCGCCCGGTGGCTTCAAGCGGGAAATCGCCATCGTAGCCCGCGGTATTGATCTCATTGCCAAACTCGAAGGCGGTCAGGCGCACCCCCGCCGCCTCCAGAGCGGTAAGTCGCGCCCTAAACCAGGTCCGGAAAGCTTCCGGATCGATAGTAGAGAACGCCGCTTGTCCCCAGATCAGCCCTTTCGACAGGTCAGACGGGCGCATGCGCGCTATTTTTTCGCTGCCGAACCAGGGAAATACAATCGCCACGGTGCCAATGCCGCGTTCATAGGCTCGTGTGATGAAATGGGTGTA
>DASPQK010000193.1:0-22981 GCA_035624985.1 Syntrophobacteraceae bacterium
CACATCAAAGCCTACTGGGTGATGCTTACGGTTAAACTCGCCCAGGCGGCCCTTTATTTCGGGGCGGACGATTTCGACGGAACGGTGGTTGAAGAGAAGATAGGACACATGGCAGGGGCCGAATCCAAGCAGGGAATGACCCGCCGGGAGATAGAGGGAACCATTCGGGATGCAGGCTTCGAGCCGGTCGAACGGGACAGTCTTTTCAGGCGGATTGAGCGTTGTGCAGCGCAGCCGCTAAGAACTTCCGGACGTGAAGAGCATTAAAGAAATCCACTGAAAGGAAATGAAAGAAAAATAAAATATGTCCAAAGATGTGTCCGAAAGAGCGGAAACCATGACTGCCGGCAGCGCCGTATGACAGGACAACGCTTAGATTTCGACCGGGCTTGGGAGCTTTACCGGAGCGCCGATTTTCATACACTGGGCAGGAAGGCCCATGAGATGCGTCTGGAAAAGCATGTCCAGCCTGTCGTCACCTACATTGTTGACCGAAACATCAATTATTCCAATGTTTGTGTATGCGGGTGCCGTTTCTGTGCTTTTTACCGCCCTCCCGGCCATAAGGAATCCTTTGTGCTGAGCAGGGAGGAACTTTGCGCAAAAATCGAGGAAACGCTCAGGCTGGGCGGGACGCAGATCTTGTTGCAGGGCGGGCACCATCCCGATTTGCCGCTAACTTTTTATGAAGAGATGCTGAGCTTTATAAAGTCAAAGTTCCCGATTCACATACATGCCTTCTCGCCTCCCGAAATCGTATTTTTCAGCAGGTTGGAAGGGATCGGCACAGACGAGGTTATCGCAAGGCTCAGGGCTGCCGGGCTGGATTCCATTCCGGGCGGGGGCGCCGAAATTCTGGTTGATTCGGTAAGGCGCCGGGTATCTCCACGCAAGTGTTCAGCCACAGAGTGGCTGATGGTAATGGAGGAGGCGCACGCCCAGGGGCTTCGCACGACCGCCACCATGATGTTCGGCCACGAAGAGGCGCCGGAAGACAGGCTTCTACATCTTTTCGCCCTGCGCGATTTACAGGACCGCACGGGGGGTTTTACGGCTTTCATACCCTGGGCCTTCCAGCCCAAAAACACCGCCATACCCCGGGAAGCTGAAACAGCGGTGTCTTATCTACGGCTCCTGGCGATCTCCAGGCTCGTTTTGGATAACTTTGACAATATTCAGACCTCCTGGGTGACAATGGGTCCAAAAGTGGCTCAGTTGTCTTTGTTTTTCGGGGCCAACGACTTTGGGTCCACGATGATTGAAGAAAACGTGGTCTCTGCCGCAGGGGTCAATTTCCGACTTTCTGCTGAAGAAATCTGCAGGATAATACGCTGCGCCGGCTTCGAACCACGCCGGCGCACGATGACTTATGAGTTGACATGAAAACGCATTCGCCTATCCCCGAACGGTTGCAGATTCACCGGGCCGAATGGGTCGTGCCGGTTTCCTCATCGCCCTTGCCCAATGGGGCCGTACTGACGCATATGGGACGGGTTGTCGAGGTGGGGCCCTTCCGAGCCGTCAGGAGCGGTTCTTCTGTCGGCGCGCAGCTGGTAGATCACGGACGGGCCGCTCTTTTCCCATCGCCTGTAAACGCCCATACGCATTTGGAACTGTCTACTCTCAGGGGCAAGATTTCCTTTCCGCAGGCCGGCTTCCGGGAATGGATCGAACTGCTGCTGGCAGTCCGCCCGCCTGTCGGGGCCGGGCATGAATTGCATTCAGCCCAAGAGGACCTGAGGGATGCCGAAGCGGAGATTTCGGGCTGCGGAACAGGGTTGTACGCAGATACGACGAACAGCGGCGCTGCCCTTGGGTCGGCAACTGGAGCATTCCCCGAACGGCAGGTTTTCCTCGAACTGCTCGGATTCAATCTTCAGTCGATTTCGGCAGCTTTGCCGCCGGGGCTAAGTATGCCTGATCTTTACCGGCCACCGAGGAAGACAGCGGCGAAGTCGGCGGGTGCTCCCGGTTATCCAGCCCCGGCGCCTCACTCAGTCTATTCCGTTTCGCCGGCAATTATCTCCGAGTGCAAAGCATGGACACGGGCACACGGGCTTCCCTTTTCCATTCACGCGGCCGAGCACCTCGATGAGATCGAATTTCTAAACAACGCAGAAGGGTTTTGCCGCGAGCTGCTTGAGCGGTTTGAGCGTTGGAACCCGTCGTGGAAGCCTCCCGGGAAAACTCCCGTTGAATACCTGGACAGCCTGGGCGCGCTGGATTCCAGCACGCTGCTGGTGCACGCAGTGCATATGACTGAGGCCGATTGGACCCTTGCAGCGAAAAGGCAGTGCCATGTGGTTTTCTGCCCGAGAAGCAACCTGAACATGAGTTCGGGATGCCCGCGGATCGAGAAGGCGCTTTCACTGGGCTTGAACTGCGCCCTCGCAACGGACAGTCTTGCCAGCAATACGGACCTGAACCTCTTTGCCGAAGCCGGTTTTGCACTGGACGAGCATCCTTCAGTCGCCCCGCAAAGAGTTTTGGAGATGATCACGCTCAATCCCGCCCGATCGCTTGGCCGCCGGAGCGATTACGGAAGCATCGAGCCTGGGAGGAAAGCTCAAATGCTGGCAGTCAGGATCGGGTCCGGGGTCAACGAATCCGATCTGGCTGAAGCTCTTATTCAGGCAGGGAAAGAAGGAGCATGGAAATGGGTGAATCATGTTCAAAGCTGAGACTTGGAAGGATCGATTTTCTGAACGTGCTTCCGATCTATTATCCACTGGAGGCAGGCATAATTGCCAACCCTTTTGTGATCGTTCCAGGCGTTCCTTCGGAGTTGAACGAGCTCTGCGCCGCAGGGGCGCTGGACATAAGCCCTGTTTCATCAATTGAATACGCTCGCCGAGCCGGCTGCTATTACATTGCGCCCGATCTTTCCATCAACTCGGAGGGTGAGGTGAAGAGCGTTCTGCTGTTGAGCCGCATGCCTGTTGAGCGGCTTTCCGGCAAGACTGTGCTGGCAAGTTCGAAATCACACACTGCGGTCGGGCTTCTCAAGGTCCTGTGCAGGCTGCGATACGGGGTAGACTTGCAGTTCGAAGTTGGGGTTTGTTCGGATCATGCTGCACGACCCGAGCCGCCCGACGCCTGCCTTGCGATCGGCGATGAAGCACTTCAGCTTGGCCGAAGCGGTCTTTTCCCTCACGTCCTTGATCTCGGAGCGGCATGGTTTGAGTGGACCGGGCTCCCGTTCGTGTTTGCCGTCTGGGTAATACGCAGGCAGGCGCTTAAAGAAAGAGACGGGCAGTTCAAGGCTGCCGTGGAGGTACTGGTTTCTTCGAAAAGGTGGGGCCGCGCCAATATCGGCAGGATTTGCGAGCAGGCGGCGAGGAGCGGGGTGCTGGAAATCTCTGATCTCGAGCACTATTACGGTTGTCTGAGGTACGATTTGAACGAGCGGGAGCGCAAGGGACTGGAGCTTTTTTACTCATGTCTTTTCGACATAGGCGAACTGGAAGGGGCGCCAGACCTTGAAATGTACGATTAGAAATTATCGGGGATGCGTTTTAGGAGCTTTTCGCCTATTTTCTGCAAGTCGGGATCGGGCAAGTGTTTTAATAAGGATTGTTCTTCCGGGGTGAGCTTCCTCGTTGGGGCTTTTGATTTTCTGCGTGCCGCGTGCTTCGCCGCCTTGATTTTTTCAAGCTTCGTATGAGCGGGGTTTAAGGGCGGCGCCAATTCAGGCATTTCGGCGACCTTAATGGTTATTTGCTCTACTACGCGCTCGGGGCGCCTGCAATTTATCTTTTCCGCCAAAACTTCCTTCAACTGCTCCAGGTGGTGCTTCCAGACCGAATCGTGGGCGAGTATCACCAACATTTTGTTCTTCAACGATTTGGGGACAGCGTAGCGCGCTACCTGTTCACCTACCAGCTCCTTCCACTCTCCGATGGGGTTGGCCGCAAAAGCGGGGTGCTGTTCCAGGTATTCTGTCAGCAGCGGTCCAACCCTGATGCATGATCCACTGCGTTTCATGGCTGCTTTCCGATTTCCGACGGCGACAGGACCTTGTTGTCCAGCCTTCTCACGGCGGCATTGAGGTCCGTGAACTGCTGCCGCAGAGCCTCCAAAATGACAACAGTATCTTTGCTGCGCAGAGGCAGCTTGGACAGCACCCGATCGTATATGAGCGCATCCAGGTTTGAAAGATAGAGCTCTTCAAAATATCTCAGCAGTGTTGCAGCCAATTGAAAGAACAAGGCCATACCTACCGCCTGGATCAGTGGGAGCAAAAGATTGATAGTGGGCTTTATGGTGTCGAGTATTTCCTTTTGCATGCCTGCCATGGACCTGGCGGCATCGAGGGCCTCCTTTTGAGGAACAAGGGCAAGACCCGAAGAGGATGCGCCAAATTGCGCCGTAAGGAGCAGGACCGTCTGGGCAAGCCCAAGGACCGGAAGGACCCAGTAAACAGACCGGTAAGGCCCCCATGAACCATACAGTATGCGCCAGTCAGCTTCGACCACCCGGCGCTCTTTTTCGAACAGTTCCTCCGATGAGAAGTATTTCTGAGAACCTGGAAACATCAGCCTAAGCCGAATAAATGGATGCAGCGCGAAACTGAGAGGGCTCCGGCCGATCCTGTCAGCCAGGAGGTTCAGCGGGGGAACCGACTCCTGTCCGTTCGGGGCTTGTCCACGATTGAGCGCCGCGGACTGCTCGCTCTCCGATATAAACAACTGGAGCAGGCATCTGCCGCCATATTGAATCAGGAGCCAGAACAGGCGCAGTTCGAGAAAGATCATGGCCGACCGGATAATAAAAAGGAGCGCGCGGCTGACCAGCCCAACGTTATCCCGGTAATCGTTTTGCCAGGCTGAAGCATCCAGCGCCTGCTTCGACTTATCGGAATTGGTCGATTTGCCCGTTTGCAACCTTGCGCCCCTGTCCGGCTGGTCTTCTTTGCCCTTGGCGTACTCAAAGCCCAAAGAGGTCATTCGTATGCCTTGAAGACCGGTCCAGAACTCAATTTTGCCGATGTCCTTAAGCTCCGGACCTTGCCGGGGAACTTGGGTGGCGCCAAGCGAATATCTGGCGAACGCCAAGCACAGGAAGAAAAAGACAAACCACCAGAGTCTGTGGAGCGTTTCGTATTGCCTCAATCCATGAAACATCTAAAACTCCACCTGGTGTACTGCAAGCGCGCCAGGGAGACTTTGGAAATCAGGAGTGACGCTTTCCATCACGCAGTCTCATGAGAGATCGAAATCAACCATCCCAAGTACTCCCACCGTAAACACGACATTTTACTTTTATCAGAAACAGGTGAATTTGAACAATGAATTAGGTTGAATCAAAACGGCCCGATATTCATCCTTTTTTCCACAGCGCAGTCAAGCATGCGGCTCAGCCCGCCCCGTTCCTCGGGGGAAAAGCCAAAAGATTGCTTCCAGATATCATCGCTTTCCATGCAGAGGTAAACGCACAACTCCGGGTCGGCGCGCCGGATTCTCTCAACCATGAATGAATAAAATTCGGCTCTTATGTCTCGAAAATAGCGGAGCTTGCCGTCCAGTCCGCGAATGAACTCACCGTAGACAATCCGGCTAGAAGGATGGCGTAATCTCATCACAGCTTTCAATTGGGGCATAAACCTGAAGGCTCCCAGGCTGATCCAGACGATTCGGCGGGGATCGACCTCGGCGAAGAGTCGATCTAAGGTCCGCCCGTAGCCCGATTTCCACCCCGGGTAATCGATGATCGGATCGAAATGAAAGGCCAAAAAATAACCCCTGGCGGAACAGAAGCGGGCCGCTTGGAGTCTTTCTGCGATGGTTGCCGCAAGAGGTTCTTCCAGTCTGCGGACTTTCGCCGAATTGAGCGACCAGGCCACGATTGTGTGGCCTCTATGATCCAGTTCGCCGAGGTTTTCAACAAAGTCGGTTTTGGTTTTCAGTTCCAGGACCGCGTTGGGTGTTGAGGCGAAATATGGAACAAGCAATCGGGACAGCTTTGTAAAGGGGTCCAACAGAAGCGAATCTGTGAACTCTCCTGTCCCGATCCTGTACAGGCGCGCCTGGTCTTGCCCAAGAATGTCCGAGAGTTCGGAAAACATTCCATCGAGGTTGCCGAAAAGCCTCAGATTCGGCTGGTTGAGGTATGCCTGAAGGATGCAATAGGAGCAGTCGAGCGAGCACTGAGTCCCAAAATGGAGGATCCTGTATCCGCAGCAATGGTAGCGGCGGGTTCCAGGACAGGATTTCAGAAACCTCCCCTTAAAATCGACCACTTCAAGAATGTCATGATCTCGATGGCTGCTTTCAGAAATTCTGTCCACAATTTCAAAAGAGGATCGAGGGAGGTTCTTGCGCAGCGAAGCTACCAGTGCGCCTTCGGCAATGGAAGATTCGACGATTACCCTTTTGGGGGCGAGCATTCTTTTCATATCTTTGCGTCAAGATTCCGGCAGCGCCAAGAGTTAATAAACAGGCCTGAGTTCCGCCTTTTGTGGTATAGTGTGTTTGCCTGCAACGCACTGATGCTAAAGGAGAATCAGCCCATAGCCGCATGGTAGCACAATCCTTTGTTAATTGCTGCAAGGATGAAAAATTTTATGATATGCATCGTGCCGCTGTTTCTTTTTGCGATTTTATGGATTTGCCCTGCGAGGGCTGATAGCGGCCCATCCGATTTGGTCAAAAAAGTTCAATCCGCAACCGTCATGATTTATGTGTTCGACCGGACCGGGAAGCCCATATGCCAAGGCAGCGGCTTCTTCTTTAAAGACTATGGACATCTTATCACCAACTATCACGTTCTCGGCAAAGCGGAGGCAGCCAGAGCGAAAACGCCGGACGGAAGGGAGTTCAATATTAAATCCATCCTGGCCGAGGATCAGCCTGACGACTTGATCGAAGCACTTGCGGACGTCTCGTATGGTTCGGCGCCCTATCTCATTCCTGCCGGTGCTGCGCCTGGCGTGGGTGACCCCGTCATGGTGATAGGCAGCCCCCTGGGGGTCGATAAGGTGGTGAGCCAGGGCAACGTAAAGGCAGTCATGGAGACATCCAGACTGGGAAGGTGCATAGTGCACAGCGCCCACTCATTTCCGGGGTCGAGCGGGAGTCCGGTGGTGAACGCCCAGGGTGAGGTAATCGGCATCGAGACCGCAGGAGGGGTAGACAACCCGAATATCAACTTCGCCGTTCCGGTAGGGCGATTTTCAGGCTTGAGTCCAAACTTCCGGGAGCTTCAGACCCCTTCAAATACGCAAGCGCAGACAGGAGTGGAAGCCCAACGGACAAATACCCCATCGGAGGATCTCCGCATAGACAGGCAAATGGCGGAGTCGGGCGATTCGGCCGCCCAGGTTAGACTTGCAGCCAGATACGAAAAAGGTCAGGATGTTTCACAAAACTGCTTTGAAGCGTTTGGCCTTTATCGCAAAGCCGCCGAGCAGGGTAACATGCAGGCGCAATATCATGTGGGACGCATGTACTACAGTGGCAAATGCATGGGGCAGAATCTCAATGAGGCGGCCAGATGGCTTAAGATGGCGGCTGAGCGTGGGTTTCCGGACGCTCAGCGGGATTTTGGGAAGATGTGTTTCAATGGAGAGGGAGTTGCCCGCGACCGTGCAGCCGCCTGCATGTGGATAATCCTTGCTGCATCTCGGGGAAACGCAGAGGCGAACAATTTACTGAGACTCATCTCTGCGGAACTGACTCAGGAAGAACTCGGCATGGGACGGGAAAAGGCAGGAAAATGGACCCCAACCCCTTGAAGAGCGAATTCGATGAACTGAGTTCGATTTGCACAAAGGCGGACCAGTGAGCGACGAAAAGCGAAGCGGCAAAACAGCCATCCCGTTTCGCCGGCGTGTTTTCCTGCCGCTGGTACTTTGCGCGGCTTTTTTTGTCCCTGCTCGCATCGCGGCAGCCGGTCCGGCCGACGCCATACTGCCACTGCTGGAGCTAATGGAAGCGAGCTATGCCAAGGTTAACGATTATCAGGCCGTCTTTCGAAAACAGGAGCGGGTCGAAGGAAAGCTTTTGCCTGAAGAAACGATCCTGTTGAAATTCCAGAAGCCACTGAGAATTTACATGAATTGGATCAGTGACCCTTTAAGGGGACAGGAAGCGCTATACGTAGAGGGCAAGAATGACAACAAGCTAGTTGCCCACCGGGGCGGCATACTTGGAGTGATTACATTGTCGCTTGACCCGGGTGGGGCCGCTGCAATGAAAGGCAACCGCCATCCGATTACCGACACCGGATTCGGTTTCATCGTCGAGCAATTAAATAACAATATAAACAGAGCTCTTCGGCACGGGGAATTGCAAATCACCCGGATAGGTGAAGAATATTTCGAGGGAAGGCCCGCAACGGTCGTCGAAGCCGGCTTTACACCGCGTGAGGCAGGAAAGTACCCGTGCTCACGCTTAGTTATTCACATCGACAGGGAGCTCATGCTTCCTATAGGAAACTTCTTTTATGACGAAAAAGGCGTTTTGCTCGAAAAGTACTCTTATACCGATGTCAAGCTTAACGTCGGCTTCACGGACGTTGACTTTTCAAGATATAACGAAAAATATCGATTTTGACCGAATCTGGACACGGTGAGAGGTATGGATCAGCCAACGACAATCCAACATGCAAAGGAGATGAACCGATGAAGCGGATTTTTTTGTTTACATTGTTGCTTACGCTGAGCGCAATTTTCTATCCGTTGGCGGCACGCGCTGACGGGATGCAGGATGACGTCAATCAGGCAGTCTCGATAATCCAGCGTTTTCGGGGTATGCCGGAGACATCCATCCCCCCCCAGGTTTTAAGGGACGCCCAGGGACTGGCTGTTATGACGGTAGTTAAGGCGGGCTTTATTTTCAGCGGCCGTGCCGGCAGCGGTGTTGTGGTGGCGCGAACGGGCAAGGGCTGGAGCGGCCCCTCCGCGATTGGGACCGGTGGCGCCGGATTCGGTCTTCAGATAGGGGCCCAGGTCACCGAGTTTGTTTTTGTTCTAAATACCCCTGAAGCCGTGAGGGCATTTTCGCAGGAAGGAAACCTGCAATTGGGGGCCGATATCAGCGTTGCGGCCGGTCCCATAGGGCGCACGGCCGAGGCGGCTGTGACGCCTTTGGCTGCGGTTTATGCCTATAGTCTCAGCCAGGGACTTTTCGGCGGCATTTCTCTGGAAGGGACCGTCATCGGGGCGAGAAACGACGCTAACGCCAAGTATTACGGCAGGCATGTCACACCGACGGAGATCCTGTCCGGGAAGGTCAAAGCGCCCGCCGGGGCCAAGCAGCTTCAAAAAGTGCTTGCGGGCTATTGAAAATTCTCGTTCCGATACATGACCTTGCCTCCAACGATAGTATATACGACCTGGGTGGTCGGGATCTCGTCTTCGGCAATTTTCATGATGTCTTTTGAAAGGATCGTAATGTCGGCGAGTTTCCCGGCCTTTAACGACCCTTTGATATCTTCCTCAAAGGCCGCGTAGGCATTGTTTATCGTCAAGGCCCGAAGAGCCTCTTCACGGTTCATCCTCTGATCCGGGAAAAAGATCGAGCCATCTGGTTTGAGTTTCCTGGTTATTGCAGCATGAAAATTGGAAACAGGATTGACATCTTCCACAGGCGTGTCGGTTCCATTCGTCACCAAGGCGCCGGTTCGCATGAGTTTGCGCCAAACGTAGGCGCCCTCTTCAGCCCGTTTGGCCCCTATTCTTTTCAAGACCCAGGGTCCATCCGATATGCAATGGACGGTCTGCATGGATGCTATGATCCCCAAGCGTGCGAATCGGGGAATATCCTCGGAATTGAGATGCTGTGCATGTTCGATCCGCCACCGAAGACCTTTCAGGTTTGTGTTCTCCCTGAAGACGGTCTCAAAGATGTTGAGCGTCTCCCGATTGGCGCGGTCTCCTATAGCATGCACGCAAAACTGAAAATCATTCTTGATGGCGATGCGCGCGGCCTCCAAAATATCCGTGGTCGATTCCACATTCAATCCAGTACTTTCAGGCAGGTCGCAATACGGTTCGAGCATCCATGCCGTATGGGCGCCCAGAGCACCGTCCATGAATTTCTTGACGGCTCTCACGGTGAGCCTTTTGTCGCCGAAGTTGACGATCCTGTATCCGCCGATACCGGCAGCCAATGTTTCGTTGTTTTCGTGGATCATAACCCATAGCCTGATCCCAAGGTTATGCTCCCGGACCAGTTTCTTGTACAAATCGATATCGGCAAACGAAGCCGCTGCATCATGGAAACTGGTGATGCCTTTGGCCAGACACTCCTGAACAGCCAGACCGATTACCTGGCGCAGGTGTGACTCAACCTGCTCAGGGCTGCATCCGGCAAGACTCTTTTTATAAGTCCCGGCGACCAGTTCCTGTGCGGCATCAAAAAATACTCCCGTTGGGTTTCCTTCGGGGTCTCTAAGTATTCTTCCTCCTTCGGGGTCTGAAGTCGCTCCGGTAACTCCAGCCAGTTGCATCGCTTTGGCATTGGCAATCAGGGCGTGTCCACTGGCGTGGGTAAGCAGAACAGGATTCTCCGGGCTAACCTTGTTGAGAGCATCATCCGTCGGGTATCTCTCGATAGCCGATGAGGGCGTCGTGTTCCATCTTTCCTGGTGCCATCCCGATCCCAGAATCCACTCGCCGCGCCCGGCTTCCCGGACGCTCTCTTTAACCATCGACACGATTTCATCCCAGTTGGCGGCCCTCGAAAGATTAAGCTGCGTTTTGGACTCTCCGAGTGCTATCAGGTGCCCATGTCCTTCGATGAATCCCGGAAGGGCCAGCATGCCCTTCAGGTCCAACACTTTTGTGGATTGGCCCATATAGGGATCCACGTCCTTCATGCTTCCCACAGCTACAATGGTATCGCCTCGCACCGCGAGCGCCTCGACTTCAGGCCGGTCTTGGTCTGCGGTGAGGATTCTACCGTTGGAAATGAGCATATCCGCCGGGACCTCCGGTTGGCCGCAGGCACACAGCCAAAAGCCGGCAAAGACCAGCGGCAGGACTAATGCAACAACCCCGTATAGCCATCGAAGGTCCGGCAACATGTTTCCCCTTTGTTTTTGAAGATGCGCGATTGTCCGCAAAAACTCCAGCATAGTGAACGTTGGACCCGATTCCGGTCATATGATAGGGATATTCTCAGGCGACGCGAAGAAAAAAATGACAGGAGATCGCGGCACCTTCGCCAGATGTCTTTGACGGAAAAGCCGGTTTCGAGGGACTCTGAGGTAAGTCCCGCATAGCACCCAACCGACCGACCGGCTTTTTTTATCTTTGTTCAAGTGCTTGCGTTCCTGCTTGAGTTTCCCGCGACCCTAACCAGCAACCCACTCGATTAAGTCACTCGATTAAGTCTTTGCAATTGCCTCCCGGTAATGATAGAATTAACGAACTTCATTCCCTGGCCCTTTCTTTGGAGCGTGGAGGTCCCAATGTTTAAGATCGGCGATCTAGCAGTATACCCGGCACATGGTGTAGGGAAGATCGAATCCATCGAGTCGAAAAGTATCGGCGGCAAACATCAGGATTTTTATGTAATGCGCATCCTGGACAACGGCATGAAGATCATGATCCCGGTGCCCAATGCCCAGACGGTCGGGTTGCGGGGCTTGATCACCCAGACCGACATTCCGAGGGTCTTCGATATCCTTCTGAGAAGGGAGGTATCGGTAAACGGCGGCACATGGAACAGGCGTTACCGCGAATACATGGAAAAGATAAAAACCGGGTCCATTTACGAGCTTGCCGAGGTCCTGCGCGACCTGACGGTCCTCAAGGGAGACAAAGAACTCTCTTTCGGAGAAAGAAAGATGCTCGATACGGCGAGAACGCTGCTTCTAAAAGAACTGTCCATAGTTCAGGACGTCACGGAGAGCGAAATCGAGCAGTCTATCGTCGAGTTATTGAAATATTCCGGCTCGGCTTAGTCTTTCGTCCATCCAAAATTTTTGTCTCGAAGATTCCTTCCTGGAACTGGCATTTTTTTGCGCTTGCCCGCATATTATTATCAGAGAGGGGGTGAGAAATGTGAAGTGGGGTTGGCTCATTTTGAAACTGGTCCTGATACTCATTTGCGCCTTTGGAGGGTACCTCATAGGGACGAGTGTGAACAATGAAAGCATAGCCCCTTATAGCTGGGCGCCGTGGGCCGGAGTGCTTGGGGGCATGATTGTGGGCATAGCAGGCCTGAGTGTCGAAAAACTGGTCAAGCATATTCCCTTGAAGGTTCTAGCAGGCGGGACCATCGGTCTAGTCCTTGGACTGCTGATCGCCAAGCTCATCGGCGTGGGATTTGCCTCAATACAGAACAGCACTGTCAGCGTTGTAATCTATATTATTTTATCCTGCATTTTTGGCTACATAGGGATGGGGTTAGGCAGTATTAAGATTGAGGAAGTTCGATTCCCAAACTGGGCGTGGTTCGTTCGGGGAGTGCGCGGAAATCCATCGGCCAAGATTCTGGATACAAGCGTAATCATTGACGGACGAATCGCCGACGTAGTCGAGGCCGGCTTCCTGGGGGGTGTGCTGGTTATACCCGAGTTCGTGCTTCAGGAACTCCAGCACATCGCCGACAGCCCGGACTCTACCAGGAGAGTGCGGGGTCGGCGCGGACTCGACGTTATCAAGCGTCTCCAATTGGAAAAACTCGTTGAGGTTAGAATCGACAGGCAGGATTTCGAAAACCTGAGCGACGTCGACGCCAAGCTTGTGGCGCTCGCGTTGAGGCTAAACGCCAAGATAGTCACAAACGATTACAATCTTTCAAAGGTAGCTGAGGTCCAGGGAATCCGTATCCTGAACATAAATCAGCTTGCCAATGCGCTTAAACCTGTGGTGCTGCCCGGTGAGGTGCTGCGGCTCCATATTCTCAAAGAAGGCAAGGAGCAGGGGCAGGGGATAGCCTATCTTGAAGATGGGACCATGGTGGTGGTGGAAAACGCCAGCAGGCTTCTTGGAAAAGAGGTCGAGGTCTCTGTAACCAGCATACTGCAAACCACCGCAGGCAGGCTGATTTTCACGACTCTGAAAGACTCGGAAATGTCAAGGCAGCATTGAAACAGTGAGCAGTGAGCGGTGAACTCACTGTTCACTGCCTTAGTGATTCGAGGACTTCGTTGAATTCCCCGCGATCTATGTCGGTAAATTGGATTACCTTTCCAATCCGCACCGGAATTATGAAATGGAGCTTTTGACCGATACGCTTTTTGTCGGTCCGGATTGCCTCTACTATAGCCTCTGAGCCTATAGAGGCCGGGATGCGGGTTGGCATTCCCCAGATTTCGCAAATGCTTTCCAGCCTCTGCAAGTCTTCGATCTGTAGCTTTCCGAGCCGGTGGGAAAGGGTTGCGGCTACAACCATGCCCGTCGCAACGCAGTCACCGTGCCGCATCCTGAAACCGGTAAGTTTTTCCAGCGCATGGCCCACGGTGTGCCCGAGGTTCAACACGCGCCGCTCACCCGATTCTTTCTCGTCGGCCTGCACTATTCGGGACTTTAGCAAGCAGCTTGCCGAGATTATCCTGAGAAGCGCATCCGGGTTCCGTTTCTTGATGCTCTCGGAGCTGTTTTCCACAAATTTCCACAGCACTTCGTCGCCGATCATTGCCGACTTGATCACTTCCGACATTCCCTGCCTCAATTCCTCATCGGGCAGGGTAGTGATAAATCGAGGATCGATATGGACCTGTTTTGGCTGCTTGAAGGTCCCAAGCAAGTTCTTGCCTTCCGGCAGGTCAACCCCCGTCTTGCCGCCGACGCTGCTGTCCACTTGGGCAAGAAGGGTTGTGGGGACCTGAAAGCATGGGATGCCGCGCATGTAGACAGAGGCGAGGAAGGCGGCGATGTCTCCGGTTATCCCTCCGCCGACGGCAATGATTGCACTGTGGCGATTGGCCCCCGCACTTACAAGCTGTCTTGCGAGGAACTCCACCGCACTGAGGCGCTTATTGGGTTCGGAGGCGGTAAACAGTGTAACCCGGCCGTTTCGATCGTCAGGCCAACCGAGGTCGAGGGTCTTTGGTCCCCAGAGCGACCACACCGCCTCATCCCATATCCAGTAGGCGGAGCGGCCTCCGATCGCCTCCTTGAGGCGGCCAGGTATTTGCTCCATGACGTCTTCGCCTATGAATATTTCCGACACATGGGGAGGTGTCCCCCCCAGTGAGATATCTATTTTCATTTCCGATTACACCCCTCGCGGCGAGCCGGGCAGGAGGAACATATTGACGACTTCGACCTGTAAGCCCTTGAATAGTATCTTACCAGACAGACTAGAACTACAGCGATGATTATCAATGTGAGTGCGATTTGCCACATCCGTCAACTCCCCACACAATGAGCATCCGGAAACTCCGGACGCAAACTAGCCAAGCCCCAGCCACATCCCGCCCCGATAGAGCAGCGCCGAGATGATGAAGGCCGCCAGCGTGTTGAAGGTCAAGGAAAAAAGTCCCCATTTCCACGTCGACTCACGGATGATACATGTTATGGTTGCGAAACAGGGTGCGTATAACATAATAAAAATAATCAGCGAGAAAGCTTTTAGCGGCGTCCATGAAGGATCGGCGGCAAGACGGCCGCTTAAGGGTATTTTCTCCCCCCTCCTGCTCCACCCAAGTGAGTACGCGGTGCCCATTGTCGATATGATGATCTCTTTTGCAGCAAACCCCGAGAGCAAGGCCACGTTGATGCGCCAGTCAAATCCATTCAAGGAGCTGATCGGAGTGAGGGAGGACCCTATTCGTCCGGCCATAGAGTTCTTGAGCTCCGCCTGGGCCTCCTCATAATCGACTTCCTGCAACTCATGCCGATACTGCTCGGCTTCGGGGTCCGAAGCCATTGAAGATGCTCCCGAACCTGACAGCGACTCTTTTACCCGTTTCGGCGCCTCGGCAAGGATGGAGGCCCGTATTTCATCATAGAGTTTTCTCTCTGTCTGCGGAAGCTCCGGGAAAGACATAAGCGCCCAAAAGAGTATGGAAAAGGCCAATATGATCGTGCCTGCTTTGCGGATGTACTGCCATGTGCGCTCCCAAGTGTGAATGAGCAGCCCCTTGAAAGTGGGCATACGGTATGGAGGCAGCTCCAGCAGAAAGGGCGTGCTGGGCCCTCTCAGAACAGTCGAACGGATCAGCTTTGCGATCAGCAGGGCAGCCACCCAGGACAGAATGGTCAGAAGGAACATCACCTGCGCCTCCTTCGCCGGGAAAAAAGCCGCGATGAGCATCGCGAAAACTGGCAGCTTGGCCCCGCAGTTCATAAAAGGCGCGGTAACGAGCGTGGCCAGGCGCTCGCGTGAGCTTCTCAGCGTCCTGGCGGCAAGCACTCCCGGGACTGCGCACCCGCCGGCTATTCCCCCCGAGATTATGTAAGGCATGACTGAGCTGCCATGCAGTCCGAATGTGCGGAAAACGCGGTCGAGCATATAGGCCATTCGAGCGAGGTATCCGGTATCCTCAAGAAATGCGATAGCAAAGAACATGAAAAGTATCAGCGGCACAAAACCAAGGACCCCGCCCACTCCATCGATGACGCCCGACACGATCAGCGACTTCAAAGGCCCCGGCGGCAAAGAAGTGTCCGCAAATTCACTCAGCACGGAAAAGCCTGCCCCTAGCCATTCGACGGGGGCCCTGCTGTATGTGAAGGTGAACTCATAGAGAGCGTAAATTATCAGTATCATGAGAACCGGGCCGAAAAAACGATTGGTCAGCACCCGATCGATCTGATCCGAAAGGTAGAGCCGGTCGGACTTCTGGCTCTGTTTGACGACCCCATCTTTGAGCAGGGCCGAGATGAAGCCGTAGCGATGATCGGCAATAATGGCTTCAGGGTAACTGTCCAGGGTCTTTTGGAGGTGCCCCGAGACTTGTTGGGCAATTTCTTGGAGTTTGCGGGAAAAAGCCGGGTCCTTTTGCTTTCCTTTTCGAACTACCTCCTCGTCGGTTTCAAGATACTTCAGGGCGGTCCAACGGGCAGGCAGGGAATCCGTCAGGAAACCGGCAGACTGGATCTGCGCTTCCATCTTGTCGAGGACCGGATCGATATCGGGTCCGTAGGAGATATGCAGAGGCTCCCAGACCTCACTCTTTTTCCCGAATCGGGCGGCGGCCTCCATCACCTCATCTTTACCCCTCCCAGTGCGCGCAACCGTTGGAATAACCGGCAGCCTCAGCCTGCGTTCGAGTTCCCTGGAGTTTATTTCCAACCCTCTTGCAGCAGCCAAATCGACCATGTTGAGAGCTATGAGGACCGGAATGCCGAGTTCGAGGAGTTGAATCGTAAGGTAGAGATTTCGTTCAAGATTGGACGAATCGACTATGTTGATAACCGCCCCCGGGCGGTCCTGGATGAGGAAGTTGCGCGCTACGAGTTCTTCGGGAGAGTAGGCGGTGAGCGAATAGGTCCCGGGAAGGTCCACCAACTGGATTTGCCTTCCTTTTACATAGAAATGCCCCTGTTTTTTTTCCACCGTTATTCCGGGGTAATTCCCAACATGCTGATGCGCGCCGGTGATTGCGTTGAAAAGAGTCGTCTTGCCGCAGTTCGGATTTCCGGCCAAAGCGATCAGGTCTGCCTGCTGGTTTGCCATTAGACTTCTTCCACTTCAGCCTCGATAAAATCGGATTCGTTATTGCGCAGGGTCAGGGTAAAATTTCTAACCCGTATTGCCACCGGGTCCTTTAGGGGCGCGCGGCCCTGCACCCGAAACGGGGTGCCGGGAACCAGTCCAAGGTCGCGAATGCGCCGCCCGAGTTCACCGGAAGCTGTGACTCGGTGAATTGTCCCCTTCTGCCCCTTTGCCATTTTGCGCAAGAGAATAATCGGCATAAGCACCTGAGAGTTTTTGTTTTAAATCTTAAATTAAACTTTTTAGGCTTACCTGACAATTGGCGGGAAAAAGCGGCGAAAAAACGCCCTTCATTTCCCCCGCCCTACTATGGGGAAGGAAATACAAGAATCCTGCCGGAAATATCCCTGCTCAGACTGAGGACGCAGCCGTTGACACGAAAATTTCCTCTGCTAAGCAAGCGCAGCTCGACCCCCGGATAAATTCCCAGCGCAGCCATCCGAGCGCACAGTTCACGCTCCCCATGCACGTAGGCAACTTTGACTTTTTTTCCGGCTTCGGCTTCGCACAGAGGCATCAGGGTGCATTCGGCGTCCGAGGGGTGACCGAAGCGTGCACAAAGATAGTCGTCAGCAGGATTTGACCTCATGAAATCGATCCTTGGTGCTGGGATACGGCCAATTAGGTAAACCAAACTTTTCCCGTTGTCAACATCTTTTTTCGGCGCCACGCACTTTTTCAGGATGGGGGACAGCGGACAAATAGAGGCCCACAGGTCAAACTCCTTGGACTGAATGCCTTTTCCCGCCGTGTCCTCGAACAGTTTTTTTCCAGTCGGACACGCGGAAAACCATAAACCCGAGACCGCCATTGGTTCCGTCAGCAGCCTTGAAGAATGCCCAGTGAGACTTTACGCCCTCAAAATAGCCGCTCAACGTTTCAAGTGATGATGCTGCAAATTGAGGAACCGCAGGCCGATTGGGGGTGAGGAAGCGCATGAATGGTTTCCGGGCCCCGATTTCGAGACCCGGGCACGGACTAGTCTGTGGTGGAGGTGTATCTCATGTGGCAATCGTAATGATCGCTGCACCCGAAGGTGACCTGTCCGTTGGTGAGATTGTTGCTCTCGCCGGTTGGCTTGTAGCTGCTCGGCTTTGCGGTCAGGAAGTAGGTGGGATTTTTCACTACGGGATTGCAAGCCTTCGGCGTAAAAATGCCTCCGTCAGTGGACCCATGTTGGGACCCGGTCTCGCAGGAGTAGGCGACCACATCGGTAACCAACGTCGCGTTGCTGAAGACCGCCTTCGAGCCGCTGCCCTCCCCATACATGGCGCCGCCGACATTGTACCACTGGCCGTCCAGGCCCAAGGAGTCCGGCGCCGACACGGCCCACCACGACGGTCCGTCTTTTACCCACGGCAATTGGGCAAACGCCCAAAGCGTGCATCCGTTGGGACCGGGCTTTGAGTGACCGGTGCAGTCAACGTACCCGATGACCTCGGCATATTCATCACCGGGCGCGCCGGTGCCTGTGAGCGGGAGCATAGTGTAGGATTTGGAGGGCATGACGCAATAGTGTTTGTAACCAGAGTTGTTTTTAGTTTTTCCGGCGACCGTCCAATCGATGTTCCAGACGCACAGCCACGCATCCGCGCCCTTACCGGATCCGGACTGCTGATAGACGAACTGGACCCAGCCGGTATCCCCGGGCTGACTCTGGGCAAAAGGTGAGCCTTTCTTGCAGTACGAGCAGGAGAAGGTGTTAGTGTTGGTCTGGATGCTGAAGGTATTGGACGTCTCTGTATTATTCAAGATGTCCGACTCGTTCGACTGGGTTGGGTTGTCGAGCTCGTTTGCGACCGCACCCCAAATTATGGGCGTGGTATAAGTGATGGGTGGCTTGCCGGGGGCAGGTGTGGAGCTGTGGCGTGTGGACTGGATGCTGTCGGCCACCACGGGGCGCCTAAGGTTCTTCATGTCCTCATCGGTGGCGCAGGCTATCTTCTGCCAGGAGTCGTCAACCAGGTAGAAGCAGCCAGCCTTTTCAGGGAGCGGCGCGGTGAGCGTTTCGTGCGGCAAAGCGGGCCAGGCAGCCTTAGGCGGGCTGGCGGCGTCGGGCTGCTTCAACTCGACCTTTGCATCCGGATTTATTTCGGGAACATTGGCGGTCTGGGCGCCAACCGGCATACTGACGAGTCCGGGAAGATGTCCGGTAATGAAGGCGCCGGAGCATAGGACCGCTACCACAGCTATGGCCAGGCCCGATACGATGATGCGGAGCATGTGGGTCCCGGTTTTCATTTTTCTCTTCTTTTGTGGATGTGCAGTGAAGGTCTTTCAGCTGCTATAACGGACGACAGAAAGCCGGCCCCCGAAGTGTATCCAGTCGGGGGTCGGATGTCGGAAGACAGGGAAAAACATCCCCTGGGCCGTAAGATCGTGTCAACTTTCTTTTGACGCTTGCTATAGACCGACCGAAATTTACATTGACACTGGATCTGTCCGCCGACCATCCTAAAGAACATATGATCCAGGAAAGTTGCGTTTTCCGGATATCATTTTAGGGCGCCGAAAATTCAGCGCCCTCCTTGGTGATTTTTGCGATCTCTGAAGCCGAACCGGGGTGCTGTAGACCTTTAGCGCTTGGGGAAGCGCAAAAACGCGAGAGGCCTCAGATCGACAGCATCGGGCCGGCCCCGTCCGCCGTTCCCTTTAATCATTGCCGACTTTCGCTTTGCTTACGGCTTTGGCGGTGTTGTCGTCCGACAACCTGGCAAATGAACCGGCGCTCGTAGGATCTATAAAGAACACGTCTCTGTTTTTGGAATAGTCGCAGTCTCGCCTCTCGGCTGACCCCAGCATTTTGTCGCCAAACTGCATGGTCGTGGGATTGCTGAGATTAATGGGAAAGGGCCCAAGGTTTGTACCACCGCTCGTAAGAGCTTTACCGTAGGCGAACGACTCCAGATTGCCCCCGGTATAGACGATTACATAAGGTGTTCCTTGAGGGTCGAAATCATCGAACCAGTTTCCCGTACCGCCGTACGAAGCCCCGATCATCAGACCCGGGCCCGGAAGGCTGGTTGAATTCTTGCCGTCCAGGCCGACCCTCGTCACATGGCCCAGAGAGTCCTCATAGTAAAACCAGTCGGTTATTGCTCCGCCGTTGACGTAGGCTTGCGCCAATGTATTGGGTGTGGTTTCGGAACTATTTGACTTGAGGACCGAATAGGCGAACGCTCCGTCGTTGGAGCCGCGGGCGGTTGCGCCGTTGGGGACCGAAAAGAAGACATAGGAGGGAGTCAGGCTGAGATTCAATGAATTGATGGGCTTTACTGTCGGGACTTGGGCAAGCGTGATTACGGTTTCCGCGTTGCCGGAGACCGGAACCGCCACCTTCATTATGGAATTGGTGTATGTTGTCTGGGTCCCTGTTCCCACGACTTCAAAATACACGGTTCCACCTGAGTCGATTTTTGCGTCGCTCACCAGTTCTGAGGAACCGGGAATGTAGAGAATACCGTAGTTGCCCTTATTAGCGCCGCTATAGGTGTAGTACCCCAAAATCCCGTCAAGGGTCCCGACAAACCGCGTATTGTCCATTGAATATACGGCGCTGAGGCTGAGGTTCGTAAAGTGGCCGGTTGTTGTGCAGGATGTCAGGCTGCTGTTAGGACAGATCTCCACAGTATAAGGTTTTGTGGACGTGTCCACCGCCCCGTACCACCCGTTAAGGAGAATCCCGGTAGGATATATGGAGCCGGTGAGAATCGGCGCAGCGGCATTTTCCATATTCAAGGTCACCATTTTGTTTAACGAATCACTGCACTTGCCGCCCTGGCCTGTGAGTTGATAATAAATCGCCGACTCGCTTGCATTCGACCAGTCGATCAGAGTGTTAACCCGGCAGATGTAGGGGGCGGTGATTTTGCTCTCCTTCGAGATCTGGACCGGCACAGGCGCCGAGTCTGTGCCGACAACCGTGCTCACCCGATATATCTTGCCGCCCTGCATGTAAAAGAAGTAGGAGGGCATTAAACCCGTCATCTGGCCGGGGGGACTGGAGCTCCAGTTGATGCTGGCAGAGGGAATGTAATGTCCTTCAAAGTTTTTCCCGTCGCTCAAAAAAACGGCCGGTGGGGCGCTGGACGTCGACGGGGCGAGGGTATTGACTTTGGATGGATCTGTGCTGTTGATGTATTTTATACTGCCCTGGTATATGCCATAGCCGTCCGTTGTCGTGCCCACCTGCTGCCCCTCCCCCCAAAATTTCCATTGAGATTGAGAGGCGGCGTTTGCCGGCAAGAAGGTCACCAGCAGCAGGGCCTTGCACGTCAGCGCCACAGCACACCACCTGGACCAATTGGCTCTTCCTTTACCTGACATTTGAAGCCTCCTTCCTTTTGCGGGTTTCTGCTGGAGTCGATTAGAATGATCCGGCGTCCTGCCTCAGCCGCGTTTATCCATAATCCGCAATAATGCATGAACTTCTGTGCTGCGCATCCAAACCGCATGCGGGGATTTTTGCGTGAAAATTTTTCGCTGTACCCTGAAACCCTTAAAAACGATACGATATTGAGATCGGACATGCAAGAGATATGTCAGCAATCCTCAGGCGAACTCAACTTGCCCAGAGCCAAGCTACACACGCTGATCGGTTAGAGGGAATCCACCATTTTGTCAACCTGTCAGGCATGCTCGAGTAAATGTCTGTGCTCCCGCCATACCATGCAGTGAACCAGTTAGGCGTCCGGCCTGCGATGGCCACGGCGGCCTAAGCCGTGTTGTAGTCGGCCGGATCGACTGAAATCTGCGCGACGGTCAACCTCTCACTGGCTAAAACGCCGGTGGGTCCGGACGAAAGCGAGGAGCCCGCGCCGCAGCGGCTCGAAGTAAGAATACCCCGGCCGTAGTTTGAACCAGACGAGTAGTGGGCCTCACCCGTTCCGGCATAATTCTTGTCCGGATATCTCCACTGGTTGAACCGAAAGCCCTTTTTTATACTCGACCTCAGTTTAGAACCGTTCTAAGTTGTGGTCGATTTTTTTCATGCACCTCTGCGGGAATTGTGCCTCTCTGCTCGGAAAAACTTCAGGACATCGCCAGCTTTGAAAGGAGTCTATCCGAATGGATAAATAGATCTGTCGCGTATGTGGCCATGTTTACGATCCCCGGTGAAAAGATGGCTGTTTTTATATATTTAGGCCTAAAATCAAGATATTAGCTTGAATCCGACCCTATGGCACCGGACACAAAAATGCCAGAATGCCCAAAATTTTGGTTCCGCTTGACTCGGACTGATCAAACTTTATATTGAGGTCGATTGATTGTGTCGCATGCGATATAACGTTTCAAAACGAATAATGAACCCGTCAAACTACTGGGAGAGGGAACCGGGCCCGGATTGGCTGTCGTTCATTGGATAGTCAAACGTCATGGTGGGGCCATTACCGTCCGGAGTAAGGCGTTGAAGCAGTCCCCCTGATTCAAGCGGATATCCCGATCATCCTCCGTACCGGATTGAGCGAAAAAGTGACATGGGAACCGCCATGATCTCCAATGTGGAGTTGATCCTGAAGCCATTTACTATGACAGAAATTGGCGAGTTGGTTCGAAAAGTCCTCGACGCCCAAAAGGGTATATTCACCCAGTCCCCGGTTATTCACGGCCGGCTATCTCAACCCAGGTGAAACAACTGGGATAAGTGTCATCGGTTTTTGCCGCCACCCCACTTGGAATGATTTATGACTGAAGAAAGAGAAATTAACCGGATTCTCGTCGTTGACGATGAGCCGGGCATGTGTATGATGGTGGTCCAATTTTTGCGATCCTGTGGTTATCATTGCGAGAGCACCACCGACCCTGTCAAATCACTGTCAATATTGAGGCATGGCAAGTTCGAGCTTCTTATATCCGATATCAAAATGGCGGGATTCGATGGTATCCAGCTCGTCAGGGAAGTATCCAAGATGGATTGTGGAATTGATACCATATTTATGACCGGATATACAGAAGACTATACTTACAGCGACATAATAAAGGCCGGCGCGGCCGATTTCATAGCAAAACCTTTACAAAACCCTGAACTGACAGCGAAGATAGAACGGATCGATCGGGAACGCAAAATGCGCAGGGAACTCCAGGAAATGAACGTTGCCCTTGGGGTGCTTCTGCGCAAGGCGGAACAGGAAAAAGAAGAACTCCGTGCAACTGTTGCATCGAATGTGGAAAAATCGATCCTGCCCTATCTGGATAGGCTTAAGAATCGTCGATTAAGTGCGGAGTGTCTGGTGTTGGTAGATATCGTAGAGTCTAATCTGATTGAGATCTGTTCTCCACTTGTGAAAAAGCTGTCGCTTCAGCATATCAACCTCAGCCCTATGGAGGTTCAAGTAGCAAATCTTATCAAGGCCGGCAAAAGAAACAAA
>DASPQK010000194.1:0-4486 GCA_035624985.1 Syntrophobacteraceae bacterium
AACGGTTTCGCTCTTAAGATAAACGAAGCAAGACCCCGAGACTCTCGCGGGGGCCCAAGCCGTGAGCGTAGCGGATCTGGCAACGGAGACAACAACCGAAGTGGGTCCGGTTACGGTTTTGGAAGCAGATCAGCAGGCAATGGCTACAATAGAGATCGGACTGGCGGTGTAAACAATAATAACGACGGTGGTATCTACGATACTAAAGCGGGTCGAAGCGGCGGTAGGCAAGGCAGAAAAGGCAGAGGGGGCGTTAGCCGTGGATCGGGCGGTCGCTCAGGCGGAGGCAGGCGTTCCTACTGAGTTTAACGTCGCCAATTCCGGTTTTGGCTTTTCATTCTAACAGCGTGAGGAAGCTTTATCACTCCAGGTTCAAGCTTTCTTAATGGAAGGATTTTTAGTGTTATGCCTCAAGGTACAGTAAAGTGGTTCAACGATCAAAAGGGTTTCGGATTTATCACGGTTGAGGATGGCGGAAAGGATGTCTTTGTTCATCATAGCGCCATCGAAGCTACCGGCTTCAAAAGCTTGCAGGAAGGTGACCGCGTCAGCTTTGAAATTGAACAGGGCGCCAAGGGACCATCGGCAGTCAAGGTAAAGAAGCTCTAACTAGACTACTCTTATCAGGAATCCCCAGCGGCTGGAGACGCGATTTCCGGCCTTTTTGTGTTTCGGTTCGAAATCCCAGCCGCTTTCGGTCGGGCTGATCCGCAGGTAAATTCAGAGGAGAACCTGCGTGAATGAGCATCAAAGTAAGGCTGTGTTTCGTAACTCATAATTAGACATTAGACGCCTGGCAGCCCAATTGTCCGAGGTTTTGTTGAATTCGTCTTCGAGGGACTCAATGAGTTCTTTTACGGAGAGAATCCGGTCCACACGCCAGGCGTTTTTGCCGGCAAAAGCGAAGCCGTTTTTGAGTTTGCCTTTTTGGGCGTTTGCCAGGGCAAGGGCGATGCAGTAAGGGCTGTCCGTACAGTTGCACGATTTGATGCAGTGGTAGATACATTTGAAGGGTTTTTTCAAACCCTTTTGGATGCTCGATATATAATCGTTTTTTATGGCTCTGCCTGGAAGGCCGACCGGGCTGTTGATAATTACCAGGTCGTCTTCGTTGGCCCTTATATATGTCTTCTTGAACTCGATATCGGCATCGCACTCGTGGGTTGCTACAAACCGGGTACCCATCTGGACGCCGGCGGCCCCAAGATCCAAAAATTCATATATGTCTGCGCCCGTATAAATCCCCCCAGCGGCGATAATCGGGATTTTCACTCCTTTTTCCTGCTCGGACGCGCTGACCGCCTCGACTACTTCCGGAATTATCCTGTTGAGGGCATAATCGGGATCGTCGATCTGCTCCGAACTGAAACCCAGGTGGCCTCCAGCCATTGGGCCTTCGACCACGAATGCGTCCGGAAGCTTGTTGTATCTCGAAAGCCATCTCTTGCAGATTATTCGCGCAGCCTTGGCCGAAGATATTATCGGAACGAGCTTGGTCTTTACGCCGTCTTTCAGGTATTTTGGAAGATCGAGTGGGAGTCCCGCGCCGCAAAATATGAGGTCGACTCCCTCGGATATCGAAGTTTCAACCATGTCGGCGAAGTTGGTCAGTGCGACCATGATGTTTACGCCGAGTATTCCACTGGTCGCTTCCTTCGCCTTCCGGATTTCCTCCCGTAGAATTTTTATACTGGCTTCGATATAGCCCATCTTCCGGTCGGAGCTAAGAACGCCTATTCCGGCAGTCGCAATAACGCCGATCCCTCCCTCGTTGGCCACAGCCGAGGCCAAACCGGAGAGGGAAACACCAATACCCATGCCGCCCTGAATGATGGGCACCCGAGCAACCAGCTCACCGATCTTCAATTTGGGAAATGTCAATAACTCAGCTCCGTTCTTCCGTAGGATTATGCATCCGGGTAGTCGCCGCAAATATCCAAGTTGGACCTGGTGTTTAAGATAGCGTGGGCTGACTTGCACGGTGCCCTGGTTAGCGCCACCGCGGTCCGCATCGTTTTGCCGGTCTCAAATGGCCCCCGGCGGCAGCAAACGTGAACACAGCAAAATTTGTCCCGCGAGCGGAGCCAGCTCAGTTTTTTTTGCACCATCGGCGCATACTCATTGCTAAACAGCATTGCGATGAGATACGTGCAGCCTACTTGCCGTCCCGCCGCACGGCCCATTGCCACTGCTCGGGGAGAGGCTGCGGCCCCGGCTTGATTCCGGCTATATCCGGATCTTCATCATTGTTGATCGGTCCACGTTCCGCCCTGGCTTTCCTGGCTTCCAGGCGGCGCGCTTCCTTATCCCTCTGTTTCTGTTGCTTATCCTTTTCCCTTTCCCGTTTCTGGAAAGTGTCTCCCGATCTTTGAGCCATCATTTAACTCCACAGACTTTGATTTCACAAGCTCTAGTACCTTGGGCCGCGGAATGGTCGTTTAGCGGGTGGTTTTGCCTGGCTTACCTTTATGGGCTGGTCTTTCAGCCGAGTCCCATTGAGACCCTTCATAGCCTTATCCGCTTCCGAATTGTTGGGCATATCCACGAATCCAAAACCTTTTGACTGCCCTGAAAACTTTTCCTTTATGATGTTTACAGCAGATACTTCTCCAAAACTGGAGAAAAGAGTTCTTAAATCATCTTCAGTGACATTGTAAGCTAAATTTCCGACGTGCATATTCATATTCGCTCTCCTCTTTGGTTCTGCGGCTTGGAGCTTGCTTTTGAAAATGAGAAGCCTGGAATTTAGTCCGGCTTCTTTGTTCTTTCGACAACCGCCACTCCCCGGAGAGACTCCGTTGCGAATGGCTTCAGGTATCTCCCCTTTCCAAGACCTCCCAGCTCTGTAGTATGGCGTCGAAAACCGGATTCCCTGCCTCATCCGCTTTCCTCCGATAAGCATTTGGTTCCGCTAGTCTGAACATCTTGATAATATTCACGAGAAGCTTAACAAGAAATGTCGCTGATTCCAGACCTTGACGATCAGCCAAAGATCTGGATTTATCAGGCTGTTGTTCAAGAGTCGTTTTACTCGTTTTTTTAATTTCAGTCTCGGCTATTTTCTTTATTCCGAAAATAGAATCAACTATTTCGCCTTCGCTTGGATCGGATAGGTGTTTAATTGCCAGCATCAAAATCCTGCTTCTCGGCGACCGGCCGGATTTGTCGTAAGATTCCGATACCCTGAGCAGGTATGGAACTGCAAAACCGGTACAATAAGTTTCGAGGTCAATTTCTGAAGATTGAGAATAACTCTTCAGTTCATTAAAAAAATATCCGGTGGAACGCAAATCCTTCACCAGGGCATGTGGCGTTTCCATGCCAAGTCTCCCTACGTATGTACTCAGAGTATTTTGTTGCTATTTTGCAGGTTTTATGGATGCCAGACGCTCCCATACCCTCGCAATCTGATGCTCAAGATCGATTAGATACATATCCCCCGAGATTTTGACCACGGTTCCAATCCCGCTTGGTGTTTGCACTCTCTCATCAAGGTTGGGTTTCCAGACCTCGATGTATTCCTTGTTGGTTCGAGGCAATGGAGCAACCTGCTTCAGGGGTTTGCGAAATGAATTGGAAGAACCCCACGGTGACCTTGTCATAGTCTTTGCTGCTCTCTAGCGTTTCGAAGGTAACCTGGTTCGAACCGCAGGTTGGCTTCCGATCATTGCAGAGCCGGACATAGCTCAGTATTGGCTACCAAGAATATTTCACCGACCCTCCCGTCCTCGAATAAAGCAGGATCGGATTACAGGGGACGCCGAGACAGGCGATTTAGGTATTTTCCCCGCAAGGAGCCGGATAGTCAAGCGATTGTTCATGTCTCCGTTCAGGGACACAATCCGGGACAGAAAACCAGGCTCAGGCCTTTTGATCCCGCGTGTCGGAATTCCTTGAATAACTTTTGAAGCGGCTACGTGGGGGACGGCCCCTTTTCCGGCGGCATTGCGGTCTCCCGCCTGTGCTCGCGGCAGTCTTGGACTTCCCGGCACTGATTGGGTGAGAAGGCTCCAGGCCGGAAACGGTGTGAACGGCCAGACTCTGTCCAATATAGCGTTCGATGCGGTCCAGGTAGGGGAAGTCGGAACGCGAGACAAGCGAAATTGCAATCCCCGACTCCGATGCACGCCCGGTCCGCCCGATACGGTTTACGTAGTCCTCGGCAGATCGCGGCAGGTCAAAGTTTATGACATGGCTGATGCCCGCAATGTCTATTCCACGCGCTACGACGTCCGTCGCCACTAAGATCCTGATCTTGCCCCGCCGCATGTTCTCCATGGTATGATTTCGGGCTGCCTGCGTCATGTCGCCGTGAAGGGCGGCGGCTTCGAAACCTTCTGTCCTGAGTTCGCGGGCAAGACATTCAGCATCCCTCTTGGTTGCCGAAAACACGATCGCCTTCTTCAACTCCTTATCGGAACACAAGTGTCGAAGAAGGCGGTTTTTATGCCCGAGACCGTCCGCGATGAGCATCCGCTGCTCTATT
>DASPQK010000195.1:0-2581 GCA_035624985.1 Syntrophobacteraceae bacterium
GTTTATTAGTGCCCGACGCCGCCACAGCTTCATTCCTTGGCAGTTTCGATATGGAAAAGAGATCACAACCGCAGTGTCCTTATATTTATTACCACTTGAAATGTTGTAGGAAGGCGAGAGTTTCAAAAATCGCGAGTACAGGAAGTTATTCTCGGAAGGAAATATGTGGATATCACAAGTCATTAGGTATGCCAGACAACAATGATTGAAGATTTGCGATTGAAATAAATAAGAAACGCAGAGCAATTACTTTTAATGGGTGACCCTGCCTTCCCACTTTGAAAGCCTATTTTTCCTTTAGAGGTAGTATCGCCAGTCGAATACAAGCCGAAGTCCGAGGTACCATATAGTCCTCAAATGGGGTTCTGGCGCTCCTATGGGTCGAACGACTGAGACGTGGAGCGGAACTTCGAAACCCCCGTAGAGCTGTAGCGCGAGGCTCGAACTCTGAGCCTGCGAAAATGTCCGAAAGGGACGGTACTCGAGCAGAGGGAAGTCGAAACTCAATGACTGAAGGCCAATCAGCGTATCACTCCTGCCGGGAACCGTCGAAGGTATGACCAGGCGGTCTTCTTCCTTCCCATAGCCATAAAATGTGAACCCCACCTCGCGTCCCAGAACGAACTGAAATCGTCCAATAGGAGTCGCAATACCCGCCTGCCACGGAATGAGACCTCCGTTGCTGGCCACCACGGCCATCTTGGAATAGGTATCAAGAGAGATCGGCGCCAAGGTCGGCAAAGCCAAAAGCAGGTCCCCTGGAATGAGCCAGAAGGGCATACGCAAACGGCTTGTCAAGGCCCATCGTGACGGGATCGCAGCGGTAATTCCGCCCCCCACGGCAGCAGCTTGCGATCTATTGATTTTGATCGACGATGACGAGTCCAGCTTAATCCCGAGGTCCAGAAACATCAGTCCGTCACCCGCTTCGCCCAGCACTCCTTCCAACCCCAGGCCCAGTCGCACAGCAGCATCCAAACCACCAACTACCCCGCTGGTCGTCTGCGTTTTGCCGAACCCACCATCGACCCATTTTACATTACCCGCCATGGCCAGACCAATGAAGGGGCCCAGTTCCGAATGAAAGCGAGGAAGTGAACCTGCTCCGGGTCCCAGCCCTGGCATCGGCACTTGCTTGATGACCGCCGAGAAGAGGACCCTAATCCCAGGGGGAGCCATGCGCACGGGCATCGTCTCTAACTTACACGCATTAAAGGTATCCGGCGACGGTTTCTCCTCGTACGCGGTGTACTGGAGCTCGGCCGCCGGTCCCCGACCGCTTGCCGCATCAAGAATCTGTTCAAGGCTTGTCCGTACAGTTTCAGCGGCACGCTCGGCGTCCTCTGGACGCATCCACGCATCACCCATTAAGACAATCGATCCACCCTCCCATCGCATGGCCTCCATGCCGTGTTCATTATAATAGTCATGGGTCCCCTTTCGCTGGGCCGCGTTGCCCCAAGTGCCGGCAACATGCCCGGCCGCAAAAGTATCTTCGAGAAAATGGAGCGCGAAGGCCTCGTCGGCGAGGGCAGCCAGGGAAAGCGCTGAATACTCTTCCGGGGTCAGGTTCTCGCGAGATAGCTGTGACGCTTTCTCGAGCGCGCTCAGATGATACCAAGCATAGACACCGAGCGCATTGAGCTCCGCTCCTTCTTTGAGGCACCGGAGAACATAGTCGACACCCTGGGTATCGACGCTCAGGCGTGGGAGCAAAAAGTGAGCATTGTTTGATCCCGCCCGTGTTGCGTACTCCTGGTCTGCACGCTGGAGCCGGATGTCCGAATCGCGCAGGGCATTGGTGCGTTGCGACCGGTCCTTGGCGCGTGCCAGTCGCTGCTTCAACTCGGCACTGATCCCTGCGACATCGAGGATCCAGTCGGTCCTGAGGATCGTCTGAAGCATGCTTTCAGCAGAGCAGGAATGGTCCCCCCCGATTGCAGGCCATGCCGCCCAATCGATACAAGACGGCTTCCGGGCCTGCGCGGCATCTGCCGCCAATTCGCACAACCTCCCCTCATGTCCCCAACGTGCTTTAGCCCAGAGCTGGTCCAGGATGGCGCGCCGCTCGGGATCAAGCTTCTGGACACCGAGGACTGTGATGTCGCGGTGCTCAGGATAAAGCCACGCAGAAGACGTTCCCGCGAATAGAAAAAAGCAAGACAAAATCGCCAGGGACCATGCGACCGATCTCTTCGCCAAAGGGGGGTTGGAAAGCACTCCTGGTGGGAACATAAGGGTCTCCTCGCGTGGATAGCGGACGATAGCGCAGAGTTTGTCGTTGATTCGAAGCTAACGGTTGTTCCTAATTTATTTCGGCTTTCGATTTTTTTACCATTTTCATTGCGGTTTTGTAAAGTGGGAAAGTAGACGATGGATGGGTGTCACACAATGACCGAAAATTCCGGAAGCAAGATTCCTTGCCAATACCTGCGCCTTGCGCAAACTGAAGATATCTGCTTGAAATCTGCAATAGGAAGAAAAGAAAGCAGCTCGTTGATTACAGGAAGTAACCTCGCATCGAGGACCCTTTGATTGCCTAAGAAATAGGCAGAAAGGCCCGTCATGGATTAACAGGAGA
>DASPQK010000196.1:0-13375 GCA_035624985.1 Syntrophobacteraceae bacterium
AAAGTAACCTGCCAGCGCTCCCAGCAGCACCCCTATTACCATGGCTATCCCCACGGCGACAAAGCCAACGGAAAGTGAAACCCGCGCGCCGTAGATCATTCTGCTCAGAACGTCACGGCCGCTGTCGTCGGTCCCGAACCAGTGACTGGCGTTGGGCGGAGACAGGTATTCGAGCAGGTTGTATTCGGTCGGGGAATACTTGACAAGGGGCCATACGGCCGTCGCTTCTTCTTTTCCGCTGACGTGCTGGTAAATGAAGGGATTTTTCTTCTTAAGGTCTTTCCAAACAAATGATCCGATCTTCTCGCCTCCGGAAAAGACAGGAAAATAGATGCCGCCCTGGTGATGGAAAAAGATAGGTTTGTCGTTGGCGAGCAAGGGTGCAAAAATGGCGACAATAAACAGAAATATCGTTATCCACAGCCCGAAGACGGCTAGCTTCCTCTTCTTGAAGTGATAGCCGACCATTTTCCAGTAAGTGCTTGGGGGTTCGCCTTTCGACGCCGACCGGGTCTCCGGAATTTGAAAGTGCTCAATCCTTGCGCGGGTCATTTCTCACTTATTCCAGCTTGATGCGCGGGTCGAGCGCCGCGTACAGGATGTCTGAGATCAGTAGTCCGATCAGGGTCAGAAACGCCGAGATCGCGGTAATTGCCATAATAACGGGATAGTCGCGGCTAAGAACCGACTCGAACCCAAGCTGCCCCATTCCAGGGACTGAGAAAATGCTTTCTATGATTACGCTGCCCCCGAACATGGAGGGCAGAAGAAAGGCAAGAAGCGTTATAAGCGGGAGCAGAGCATTGCGAAACGCATGTTTGAAGATTACCACACGTTCGCTCAAACCTTTGGCCCTCGCTGTTCTGACGTAATCTTCCCTGATTACCTCAAGCAACCCGGCCCGCGTAAGTCTCGATAGATAAGCAAGACCTCCGTAGGTTAGACAGACAACCGGCAGCACTAAATGCCACATCCTGTCAACAAGCCACGACATCAGGCTCATCGTCTCGTTTCCCACCGACGATATGCCGTAGACTGGAAATATGTCCCAAAAATCCCCACCCCCGAAAAACATTATCAGAACCATCGCAACCCAGAAACTGGGAAGCGAATAGAGAATGAAAAACCCGACAGTCAATATCTTGTCAGTAAACGATCCGGGATGAGTCGATGAATAGATGCCGCACGGTATGGCGATCAAATAGACCAGGAGGATTGAAATTATGTTGAGTTGAATCGTTATCGGCAGCCGTTCGGCAATCTTTTCCCATACTTTCCGGTGGTCTTTGTACGAAAAGCCAAAATCGAGAGTAAATATACGCTTCACCCACAGGATGTACTGGACCGGCAAAGGTTTGTCTAGCCCGTAGAGCTCCTTTGTCTGTTTGATTATCTGCTCGGAAAAAGCCTTCTCCCCTAGCTCCGCCTGACCCTTGCCCATTTGAAGTTTGAGCATGGCAGGATTGCCGGGCGCCAGTTGAATAATCACAAAAGTGATAAAAGTTATCCCCAGAAGGGTCGGAATGATTTGCAGAAGCCTCTTTAACAGATAGGATTTCATCTAAGGCAACATCATCCTTGTCTAATCCTGTTTGAGAACCACGAATCCAACACCCGCAAAATCGCGCAGACTGAACGGGCTCTGCTTGTCAAACCAGTCCTCGATCAGCCGGTATGAAATTGAAACAGGTTGGGGAAGATTCACCTTGCCGCCTTCAACTGCTTCACGGAGTTCGCGGCGCCCAAACCAGCGTGCGTCCTCCAGTTCCCAATCTGCCAGGCTTATCCGATCGTCAATGGCTTCCGCCGTAAATCCCAGCATCAGCGAGCACGGAAACGGCCAGGGCTGCGACGAATGATATCGAATATTTTTGACCCTGACTCCAACCTCTTCGAAAACTTCGCGCGCAACGGCCCCTTCGGCGCTTTCGCCCGGCTCCACAAAACCCGCTAAAACTGAATATGTACGCCCGGGCCAGATTTGCTTTCTTCCAAGAAGACACCTTTCACCGGATTCCACAAGAACGATCATGGCTGGGTCAGTGCGGGGGAAATGCAATACGCCGCACTGAGGATTTACACAGGCGCGTAAATGTCCGCCTTCCCTGGTTTCGTTTCGGCCTCCGCAGGCGCCGCAAAAAAGATTCTGCTTGTGCCAGTGCGTAAGGGCTTTGGCATAGGCAAGAAGCGCCCCGTCGTCGCGCGAGAGCAAAGCCGCCACTGCCCGCAGGTCCCGAAACCGGCCCATATGGTCAAAAGGGCAGGGGCCTTCTTCATCCAGGTCAACAACAAAATAAGCCCGGCCCTCCCGTTCACCAAGGAAAAAAGTGCAGTCATCCCCTGTCAGCCCCTCCAACTGATTCGAATCAAGCAAAACCGGCCTCGGCGCTTCACCTTCCGTAATGAGTATTCTTGATTGCCGTACAGGCACGAAATACGATCCGGGGTCGCTCATCCGCCGGATAATCCAGTCCCGGTCATTGCGACGATTGTGCGCGCGATCCAGAGCCTGCGCCACAAAAGCGTTTCTCGATGATTTTTCGGCATTATCCATCAGTTTTTGTACTTCTGGGCCGCTTTGGGCGCCCACCAGTATAGCGGCGCAAGACCCATCGGGTAAACCTCGACGTTCTGGAACCTCCTGGAAACGGCCACCAGCGCCTTGACCGTAAAAAGAAACGTATAGGGCTGCTCGTCGTGAATGATTTCCTGGAGGCGGTAGTACATCTTACGGCGCTTTGCCGCATCGAATTCCTTGCGCGCCTCATCCATCAATTTGTCCGCTTCGGCGTCCTTGAAACCCACAAAATTGGACCCCTTTTCCACTGCCTGTGAAGAATGCCAAATCTGATACGGGTCGGTCTCCCACCCAAGAGACCAGCCCATCGTACAGGCGTCGAAATTGTGTTCTTCAATTCTCTGAATGAAAACGGCCCACTCCAGTTTGCGTATCGACATCGTGATGCCAATCTCCTTTAGGTTCTCCTGGAGCATGGTCGCAATCTGTTCTCCAAACTTGGAACCGGCAGACAGCAGAAATTCGAATTCGAACGGCTTTCCATCTTTTTGCAGAACTTCATCGCCGGGCCGGTAATCCCACCCGGCTGATTTGAGCAGCCCTAGGGCTGCCTTGGGATCATAGGGATAAGGCTTGATATCCTTATCGTAGTCCGGGCTGTTTACATAAAAAGGACAGGCAATGATGGTTCCAAGCCCAAAGAGAATCTTCTTCAAAATCAGTTCACGGTCAACCAGCATGGTCATTGCCCGCCGAACTCTTTTGTCCGAAAATATCGGCCGCCTCGAGTTCCACCCGATATAACTGTAGCTCGGCAGATAGTAGGCAAGCTTCTTATAATTCTCGTCGAAGCGCTTATTGCCGGTCTGCTTCTCCCATTGAATCGGCCTCAGGCTCATCTCGTCCAGGCCGCCCTGTTTCAACACCTGAAGGGCCACGGTGGAATCCGTAATAATCTTGAAAACAATCCGGTCAAGGGCCGGTTTCTCACCCCAGTAATCCTCGTTTCTGATCAGCACGATTTCTTTACCGGTCTCCCAGTGGAGTATCTTGTAAGGTCCGGTGCCAACCGGCCTGCGCCCGATCGGGTGCTCGTTGAAATCTTCGCCCTCCTTGAAAAGGTGAGAAGGCACAATCGGTATGCCGCCACAGAACTCAAGCGCCCGAAAATATGGTATCCTGTAATGAAAGCGCACGGTGTGATCGTCGAGCGCCTCAGCTTTTTCAATGTCCTGATAGTAGCTGCGCAGGTGGGCCGCATCAACTCTCGGATCTCGTATCCGGTCGAATGAATACAGAATGTCTTTCGTCGTGAACGGATACCCATCACCCCACTTTATGTTCTTTTTTAAATAGAATGTGTACATGAGATGATTGGAAGAAATCTCCCATTTCTGGGCAAGGACCGGTATGTTCTCCAAAGACTTTTCATCTCTTTTGAGAAGCGATTCGTAGATATAGCCGTCAATGGTTCCCGAGTAGGCGTCGGTCGAAGTGATCGGATTCAGCGTTGAAGGTTCTGCCCCAAGCTCGGTGACCAGCCAGTCGCCAAACACCCTGTCCTTTGGTTGCTTCAACTCCTCGTAAGCCTGTGAGGAAAACCCAAGGCAGTCGAAGACGAAGATCAGGCTGATGATGCAGACTCCAAAAGATTTGGGGGACTTCAGCTTCATCCGCCTCTTATATCCAAACTCCGCCCTGTTATCAATCTTTACCGGAAGGATACAAAGCAGGCGCGTGCAACGCATAAAAAAACCCCTTCTACAAAGAATAATCTGCAAAAGGGGATTTCAGCAGGCCCGCCGGGCTAAACCCGTTGATCCTGCTTCCTGTGGAGAAGCTCCTTTACAGCGATTTCACATCGATCTTTCGAATGAATTCCTTTACGTTTTTCATCCAGAGATCGAGCTTTTCTTCTCGCTGCTTTCGGACTGCTTCGCGAGATTCCGTGGCCTTGGCCGCCTGTTTAGCCTCCCTGGCATTAAATGAGTCAACCGGCTTATCGGTGACCTCGACATTGACCTCGGGAGGCCTTGCACATTGCTTCTCAACGCTGCTTTCGACGTTGTTCATAATCTTTCACTCCCAAAGGCGTCGCGCTCACCCGGCAAGCGCGGCACATTTACCTGGCAATAGTCAGACGACTTGGATAAGAATTCGGCTGATTGCTCTTTTCTCATGAGAGAAGTTTTCAGTGACCCCGGTTGATGGAGATCATTGACACCATTGGAAGATACGGTTAATCTTTGCAGCGCCGATTTTGGCGTCGCCGGTGTTTGCTGCTCGAAGCGCCGTTTAGCTCAAATTCGAAACGGAGTGAGAATCTTATGTTACACACAAATAAAAGCTGCCGTCAGCAAAGGCGCATGTTGTCTCGAAAAGGATTCACTCTTATAGAACTGCTGGTGGTCATGGTGATTCTCAGCCTGCTTGCCGCTTTCGTCGGAACGGATTTTTTCAAACACATCGGCACCTCCAAACAAAGGGCTGCCAAAACCCAGATCGAGATGTTCGGCACGGCGCTGGATTCATTCAGGCTTAGCGTGGGAAGGTATCCGACAACCGCCGAAGGTTTGCAGGCGCTTCGCACAAACCCCGGTATTGACTCCTGGGACGGCCCCTATCTTCGAAAAGAAGTCCCCTTGGACCCGTGGGGACGGCCCTATGTCTACTTCTGTCCGGGGCAGCACGGAGATTACGATCTCATCTCCTATGGCGCCGACGGTCAGGAAGGCGGAGAAGGGGAAAACGCCGACGTCGTCAGTTGGAGATAGACAGATATCGGGTATCAGATCTCAGACATGAGATATCTGTCGTCCGACATCCGATACGCAATATCCAACTTCCGTATCCGACATCTGATATCCGAGCTCCGTTCTATCCGATATCCGACACCCGATGTCCGAACTCCGTCATGCCGTTCTGGAGCATTTGCAGGTGATGGTAGAGGCCTGCCCTTTCCATCAAGTCTTCGTGGGTCCCCCGCTCGACTATGCGCCCACGGTCTATAACGGCGATTTGATCTGCCCGCCTGATCGTGGACAGCCGATGTGCGACAATGATGCTCGTCCGGTTTGCCATAACGGCGCTGATTGCCTGTTCGATCAACATTTCCGTTTGTGTGTCTACATTGGATGTTGCCTCGTCCAAAATAAGGATTCTAGGGTCTCGAGCCAGGACTCGCGCAAACGCCAGCAGTTGTTTCTGACCTGCGGACAGGTCCATTGCGCCCTCCCCAATCGTTGTGTCGAGTCCCCGGGGGAGGCCTTTTATTAGGCTTTTCAACTGTGAGAGATCCACGATTCGCTCGATCTCCCCTTCCGGCAGTCTGCGGTCTAAAAGTATATTTTCCCTGATCGATCCGGGCACTATGAAAATATCCTGCATGACGAGCCCAATACGGTCCCGGAGCCAGCGCGGCTCGTACTTGCGCAGGTCCACTCCGTCCAGAAGTATGCTCCCCTGCTGGGGGTCGTAGAACCTTTCCAGCAGGTTTATGATGGTGGTCTTGCCCGACCCGGTTGCTCCTACGATAGCAAGAGTGTGTCCCGGTTTTACTTCCAGGGAGATATTGCTCAGAACGGGCCTGCCTTTCTCATAGGAAAACACTACATCGCGAAATTCGATGTGCCCCCTGGTCCCGTCAGTTCTTACGGGATCGAGCACCTGCGGGGCATGGTCTTTTTCTTCTAGCAGTTGAAAAATCCTTTCCGCAGACGCCATCGCAGATTGCACTATAGTGTATTTTTGCGAAAATTCCCGGATGGGCTGGAAGAAAAGCCGCATATAAGAGATGAATGCCGTGAGCACTCCTATGGTCGTGTAGTTTCCCAGCACGCGGCCTCCCCCGTACCATATTATCAGAGCAAGCGCAACCGTACTCATGACTTCTATCAGGGGCACAAAGATGCCGAACACCCGAATCTGGTACAGGGCCGCTGCAAAATAGTTTCCATTCAGGCGGGAAAAGCGCTGCCTGGCGTCTTCTTCGCGCAAAAAGAGCTGGATGACCGACATCCCCGAGACCGCCTCCTGCAAGAAAGCATTAATCCCGGCAAGGTAAAAGCGTATCCTGCGAAAGGCCTGCCTGCTCAGCTTGCCGAAAGTGAGCGTTACAAGCATCATAAGCGGAAAAGTAAGCGCAAGAAGCAGCGACAGCCTCCAGTCCATCCAGAACAGGACGACAAGGATGCCGAGGAGCCTGACTCCTTCGTTGAAAAGAGTGACGATAACCGATGTGAACATCTCATGCATGTTCTGTATATCGTTCGTGTGCCGGGTAACCAGCCTTCCTACCCTGTGGGCGCTGAAAAACGAAAGGTTCAGGCGGATAACGTGCTCGAACAGATGCTGGCGCAGAGAGTGCATGATTCTTTGGCCGGCCCATTCGAGCGCAATAACCTGGAAAAAATTGGCTACAAATGCGATCAGGATAACTGCCAGGAAGAGCAACGCTATGGAGGTGACACCGCTGATGCGCTCGTGGACGGAAAGTGCGTTGTTGAGAATATATTTGTCAATGGCCACTTGGATGAGTCTGGGCCACACCAGGCTTGATCCGGTGATGATAAAAGCGAGACCGACGGCGGTGAGGACCCACCTCCACTGGGGAACGATGAATTTGACCAGTCGTCCCCACAGTTTGAAGTCGCCGAGATAGCGTTGTTGTTCGTCCTCGAAAATTTCCTGATCCTCAATCATCTTTCACCACTGGTGACATCGCTCACAGGACCCGATGTGTAACGTGTTCCCTGATCGAACCCGCTTAAAGCCTGATGCCGGAAGATGCTCGAATAGAAAGCGTTTCGATCGATTAAATCCTTGTGCGCCCCCCGATCCACAACCCGCCCGTTTTCCATTACGGCTATTTCGTGAGCATCCACAAGGGGCGCTATCCTGTGGGAGACGATTATGCAGGTGCGTCCTTCCAGATAGGAAGCAATCGAACCTATTATCGTGTGCTCGGTTTCCATGTCCACCGCCGAAAGACCATCGTCGATGATGACCACCGGCCGGCTCAAAAGAAGTGCGCGAGCTATGGCGATTCTTTGCCTCTGGCCGCCGGACAGTTTTATCCCTCTTTCGCCTATTCTGGTTGCATATCCTTGCGGCATGGCCGCTATCTCCTCATGAATGGCGGCCGCCCTGGCCGCTTTTTCAATCTCCCCGATGGAAGCGCCCTGCGTGCCGAAAGCGATGTTGAAAGCTATGGTATCTGAAAAGAGAACCACATCCTGAGGAACATATGCAATTGCGCTTCTTACCGAACCAATCGAAATCGAATTCACATCCAGACCGTCGAAGAACAGGCGCCCGTCCGGGACCGGAAACAGCCGGGCCAGCACATTGCACAGAGTGGTTTTCCCCGCTCCTGTTCGACCCACAATACCCAGCAGCATCCCACTGGGAATATTGAGGTCTATTTCATTGAGACTCGGTGCCGCCTGGCCGGGATATCTGAAAGAGAGCCTTCTCACCCGGATTTCGCCGCGGCCGATCCGCACGCTGGGCGCGCTGGACTCCGCAAGAGAAGCTCTTGTGCTCATCAGCGCTTCTATCCTGGAGAGCGAAGTGGCGCCGCGTTGAAACAGGTCCGCCACCCAACCCAGGGCCATCATCGGCCAGGTCATAATAAAAAGGTAGCTGATGAAAGCGACGAAATCTCCCGCCGTGATGGCGCCGGATATCACAAGTCGCCCCCCAAAAATCAGCACCAGCAGCATGCTGGCGTTCCCAATCAAACCGGAGACCGGGAAAAGCGTCCCGTAGATATAGGCCAGCTTGAGATTGTTTCTTACGTAAGTTTCACCCATCTGGGCAAAGAGCCTGCTTTGATGCTCCTCCTGGTTGTAAGCTTTTACCAAACGGATGGAAGCCAACGACGAGCGCACGAATTCGGTCAGAACGGAGAACTGTTCCTGGACTTTTTTGAACCTTCCATGCAGGCGCGATGACAGTATTCTCGTCAAAAAAGCGAGTATGGGCATCGGCGCAAGTGCTATAAAGGTTAGAAACGGGTGAATGTAGAGCATGAAACCGAAAGCGGCCAATCCCATGAATACCGCATCCACCAGGGCGACGACTCCCATCCCGGTTGCAAGCTGCACCGAAGAAAGGTCATTGGTCGCAAGGGCCATCACCTCGCCGATGGTGGTCTTTTGGAAGAAAGCCTTGTCTAGAGTAAGCAGATGTGAAAACATCCGCTCTCTTAAGTCGATTTCAACGATGCGCGAGAATCCAAAGAGAAGCTGACGCCAGATGAATCGAAAGGCTGCAATCGCAATCGCTGTCAGGATGATATAGCACCCGGACGCGAGCAGGCCCCCAGGCGTGGCAATTCCCTTTTGAAGCGAATCCACCACATACTTGAAGATTCGAGGAATATAGAGCTGAAGCAGGTCAACGACGACAAGGCTTGAAAAACCTCCTGCAAGCCTTAAGACATGGTCTCTGAAGTAGGGTTTGAGCACGCTGACCGAGCGCCACGACCCGCCCTCACCGCCATCTTTTGAACCGGCCCCTCCAAGACCAAAACCCGCTCTAACAGACCTGCCCCGCACCGAAGTCCCCGCTACGATTGATTTTGGTTCCCTAAAAAAAATAATTATAAGTTCGGTGATAAAATAGACCAAATGAATTCAAGTATAAAAGAATCCGGGGATTGAGGACAAACCCCTTCCTCGCGGACGTGCCGAAAACTGAGGGGACGCTTTCTTTTTTTGTTTGTTCTGAGTCCAATTCTCTATATGATGTCCGCCCGGAATAAACTGGGATTCTTCATTGACTCCAATCGTTTCGTATTTAGAATCGAGGGTCACGAAATCCATGAGGCACAACATTCTTCTGCCGTTTGCGCTGGCTGCCGTCGTCTTCCTGATGCACGGTTGCCTCAAAGTTGGCCCTGATTACCGGCCGCCCGCGGTCTCGGTTTCATCCAACTGGCTGGAAGCCGCCGATAAGCGTGTTAAAAACGAGCCGGCAAACTACCGCGCATGGTGGGAAGCTTTTAATGATGCCGGCCTCAATACGGTAATCGACAGGGCCTATCGTGAAAATGTGTCTTTAAGAGTCGCCGCTGTCAGAGTGCTCGAAGCCAGGGCTCAGCTGGGTATCGCGGTGGGAAACCTTTACCCTCAAACCCAGCAGTTGAACGGTTCGTACACATACAACAGGGTAAGTTCGTTGTCTTCCACATTGCTGGGAGAGGCTGCTCTCCTCCCCCCCGGCGTATCCGTCCCCGCCAGTTACTGGCAGGACCAGCTTGGTTCAAACATAGCCTGGGAGCTTGATTTCTGGGGAAAATACAGAAGAGCGGTCGAATCGGCCGATGCGACTCTGCTCGCCTCTGTTGCCGACTATGACAGCGCCCTCGTCTCTCTTACCGCCGATGCGGCCACTTTCTACATCCAAGTAAGGACCCTGGAAAAGCGGCTGGCGTTCGCGCAGGAAAACCTGGAAACCCAGAAAGAAAGCCTCAAACTGGCGGAAGCTCGCTTCAACGGCGGCGCTACCTCGGAGCGTGACGTCGAGCAGGCAAAGACCATCCTTTACAATACAAAAGCAGCCATTCCGGTCCTCGAAGCACAGCTCAGGCAGAGCAAAGACGCGCTTAGTGTGTTGATCGGAATGCCGCCCGATAACCTTTCGGATGTCCTGAGCGGCCAATCGGGAATTCCGGTTCCTCCACCCCAGGTGGCAATCGGGATTCCTGCCGATCTGCTCAGGCGCCGGCCGGACGTTCGCAACGCAGAGCTCCAGGCTGCCGCGCAGTCCGCGCAAATCGGGGTTGCCAAAGCCGCCCTTTACCCCGCGTTATCACTTACCGGTTCCTTCAGCTTTTTATCCACAGATGTGGCGCCGGCAAAACTCTCCGATATATTCCGGGCCAAGGCCGCCATGGTGGCTGCCGGCCCGGCTTTCCAATGGAACATTTTCAACTACGGAAGGATCGTCAACAATGTGCGCGTTCAGGATGCGCGTTTCCAGGAACTTTTGCTTTCCTATCAAAACACGGTGCTGACGGCGCAAAAGGAAGTGGAGGATGCTCTGGCAGGGTTTCTACGCTATCAGGAAAACGCGGAAAGCCTTGCTGAGAGCGCCAGGGCCGCAAAGCATTCCCTGGAATTGGCTTCCATCCAGTACAGCCAGGGAAGCACGGATTTTACCACTGTCCTTACAGCCCAGCAGTCCCTTTTGGCTGCCCAGGACAGTCTTGCGACCTCCATGGGCAATATCGCCTCAAACCTTGTGGGTGTATACAGAGCGCTTGGCGGCGGGTGGGAAATCAGACAGGGAGAAGACCTGCTCCCGCCTCAGATAAAGGAAATGATGGCCAGGCGCACCGACTGGGGCAGTCTGCTTTCCCCGGCATCATACATGCCTCCCGGCGGCTCACAGTCCGATATTCGATTTCCTGACTGGTAAAGACATGGCTGCAAAATTCGGAGAAATCATGATCTCGGTCCTCAATTCAATGACGCTAGGTTCAAAAGCCCTCAGCGGGCAGGCCCCGCTCATGCAGGGCATGGACAGATGTCTGCCCGCGTCCCGTTGCTCGACCGCTGCTTCCCACCCCTCGCTGCGTGCTCCTCTCTTCCCGATTCTTGCTTCCTGCTTGCTGGTCCTGCTTTTCGCCGCAGGCTGCAAGCAGGAACGGCAATCTTTTCAACCGCCGCCCCCCACGGTGACTGTCAGCCAACCCGTGCAGGAGGAGATTGTCGACTACCTCGAATTGACCGGCAATACGCAGGCCGTCAACACTGTCCAGCTTCGCGCGCGCGTCGAAGGTTACCTGGACGGCGTCTACTTCAAGGATGGGGATGTGGTGAAGAAAGACCAGTTGCTTTTCCTCATTCAGCAAAACACCTATTTTGCACAGCTCCAGCAGGCGGAGGGCAATGTTCAAAATCAAAAATCCCTGCTCGAGCATGCAAAAATCGAGTTGGCCCGTTTCTCTAAACTCTATGAGCAAAAAGCCGCAGCCGATACGGATGTAGAAAATTGGCGCAATCAGCGTGACACGGCGCAGGCCGGTCTGCTTTCAGCCGAGGCCCAGCGCGATCTGGCAAAGCTCAATCTCTCATACACGTGGGTAATAGCCCCATTTACCGGGCGCATTGATAGAAGGCTCGTCGACCCCGGAAACCTTGTGGGCTCTGAGGGAAGCAACACCGTTCTAGCCGAGCTGACCCAGATCGACCCGCTCTATCTCTATTTCAATATCCCCGAAACGACCATCCCTTCTTATATCCTGGATGCGCGCACCGCCTCCCTCAAGTCGGCCAATTCAAAACACGACGCCGGAAGTCTTCCCGTGTTCATGGGCCTGGCCAATGAAAACGGATATCCGCACGAGGGCCGCCTGGATTTCTCGTCGAGTACGGTGAGCACCTCAACGGGAACATTGCTTCTGAGAGCAGTTTATCCAAACCCGGACGGCAGGATACTGCCCGGCCAGTTTGCCAGGATAAGGCTGCCGTTGGGGGAAAAGAGGCCGGCGATCCTCATTCCGCAGGCTGCCGTCCAGTACGACCAATTGGGCACCTACGTGGTGATCGTAAATGAGAATAACACGGTCGAACGCCGTAACGTAAAAACCGGCGCCCAAAGAGATTATTCCTACATTATCGAGGAGGGCCTCAAGGGCGGTGAGTGGGTTGTCACCAGCGGCGTGCTGAAAGCGGTTCCCGGCAAGCCCGTTGCCCCCGAACGATCTCGGCCACAGGGAGCAGCCCAAAAACCCGATCAGGAGACCGCCAAATGACGATCTCGGAATTCTTTGTTGACAGGCCTATTTTCGCGAATGTGATCGCCCTGGTTACGATCATAATAGGTCTCGTCGCGCTGTCAATTCTTCCGGTTGCTCAGTATCCGCAGATAGTTCCGCCAACGATACAGATTACGACAAAATATCCCGGAGCAAGCGCCCAGGTTGTTGCCGAAACCATCGGCGTTCCCATCGAGAATGCCGTCAACGGGGTCGAAGGCATGATATACATGTCGTCGACCAGCAGCAGCGATGGCTCTTATACTCTTACGATCACCTTCGAGGTCGGCACTAATCTCAATGCCTCCCTTGCCCTTGTCCAGAACCTGGTAAACGGTGCGGTTGCTCAACTTCCAAACGGCGCCCAGCAGCAGGGAATAACAGTCAAGAAAGTCTCCACCAACATCCTGCTGGTAGTTGGCCTCTTTTCGTACGATAACCGGTTCGACGAGATTTTCCTTTCAAACTACGGCATCATAAACATTCAGAATCCGCTGGCCCGGATTCCGGGCGTCGCCCTGGTGAGAGTTTTCGGCGCCGGTCCATACAGTATGAGAGTTTGGCTCGATCCCCTGAAGCTCGATTCATACGGAATTACAGCCGATGATGTGTCGAGCGCCATCCAGGGGCAAAATGTCCAGGTTACCTCGGGTCAGCTTGGCGCACCCCCCGTGCCCCGTGGACAACCTTTCCAGTTTACGATCAACACTCTTGGCCGTCTTTCGGATGTCGGCCAGTTCGAGAATATAATCGTCAAGACTGTAACCGGTCCGGCTCCGCAGATCGTGCGGTTGCGTGATGTCGCCCGAGTTGAGCTCAGCCAGCAGAACTTCTCTAATTTCGCCTACCTTAACGGCCTCAAATCCGCCCTGATCCCCGTTTTCGCACTTCCCGATGCAAACGCCATTACTGTGGCAGACAACGTCTATAAAGCGATGGACGAGTTAAGCAAAACTTTTCCAGACGGACTCAACTATGGGACACGGTATGATACAACCGTGTTTGTCCGCCAAGCCATCTCGAAGGTGTATGAAACTCTTTTCATAGCCGCTGTCCTGGTGCTTATCGTGGTGCTTTGTTTCCTCCAAAGC
>DASPQK010000197.1:0-11193 GCA_035624985.1 Syntrophobacteraceae bacterium
TCCCAAAAGCGCCACGCTTACCTGGCCGAAATACACGCGCTGCATCGCAAAATGGAAGATAACCGGAATGAGCTTGAAGAACTCAGGAAGCGGAAAAGCGAAGAAACCGAATTCGTCAAGTTCATTTCCGAAGCCGACCAAATCAAGGAACTGACCCACAGGATTATGAATTTGCCCTTTTCCGGCAAACAGCGCCTCCTTCGTTGTGTGCTTGACGGTCCGATTACAGTCGGTCATTCCACACTCATTCCACACTACGAACAGGAAAATGAGGACTTGGGCGGTGAAATCCTTAAGCACACTACGATCACTGTAAAACATAACCAGCCATTATTATTGGAACTCTTGTCCGATAAGCACACCATAAAATCGTTGTGATGGTGGAGACCACGTAGGACCCCACAGGCGGTAAATTTCACACTCGAAAACGGGGTTGATTGCACCCGGAAGAAATAATAATGCTCATCAACGATGGGCCATTCCGGGGCATTTTAACTCATGTCTTTCAAATAGGTCTGGCACCACCGGGCGCGGTCCGGCTATGACATGCGGGCAGGACTGCTCGCCGGAACAAATTGGAGGCTGGTCGGTTTCATTTTTTTGTCTCCATTTCGGCGATCCGGCCGCATTTTGCTTTGGAATAGGCTGTCGCCGCTCCGCGCGAATTCCTATATCGAAATCATGTTCTTTATGCCTCCGTGCCGAAGCGGGGTTTTCCACGTTGGCAATAAAAACACAAAGTTTGTCTAAGAACGTTTCACCTAAGCTATAAGACCCAAAATCCCGAACGAACCCAGTTTGGGAGTCCAAATCGAGGTCGGCCAGAAAACGCTTGATGGAATCGATTGCCACCGGCTCGTCCAGTTTGCCCCGCCCACACTCACTTTCGCAGGGATGATGGCAGACGCGACCGCAGACAGCGGGCAGGGGGTTTTGTTCCTTGATGAGTTTGAGGGCTTCGCGGTATCTGCCCTGAGCAGTCAAAGCCAGGTACCCCTGAACGGATACATGCGCAGGGCAAGTTGCCCTACATGGAGAGACGCCGCGCTTTTCAATGGCAAAAGCCCCAGGAACCGCCTGGGCATACATGCGATATATGGCTCGGCGCTCACTGATTCCGAGGTCGTATTCGCTCTTGCGCACAACCGGGCACACACCCGCGCATTCACCGCAGCCTGTGCACCTGGAGGCGTCGATATAGCGTGGTTTTTGAAGCACTTTTACCGTGAAATTCCCTGGTTCGCCGCTAACTTCGGTGACTTCGGCAAGGGTCAGAAGCTCGATGTTGAGGTGCCGGCCGACCTCGACCAGCTTAGGGGAAATAATTCACATCGCACAGTCGTTTGTGGGGAAGGTCTTGTCGAGTTGCGACATCACCCCTCCGATCGAAGACTCTTTTCGATCAGATAGACGTAATAGCCGCAATCGGCGAGATCGAGGGCCGACTGCATCCCTGCAATGCCGCCGCCAATAACCATTACTGCGCCGATTACCTTGTTTGAACAGCCCTCAGCAGTCACGACCCACTCACTCCTGCACGCCAGATTTTGCAGCACACAATAAGGTTCAAGGGATTCTTGCCAAGGACATTGAGGTTAAGGGGATAGAGGGATTGAGGGGCAATCCCCCAATCCCTTGAATTCGAAATGCCTCAATTGGCTATTTTAGAACATCATAGACGAGAATTCACTCGGAGTGAAGACCCGATCAGGCTCTCAACGGGACCTCCCGGCTCTGAGCGTATTTCATTAAACCGGCGGGAAGACTGACCCCCTGGAGTCCCAGAGAGGTTTCGCCAAGTCCCAGGGCCAATCCGAGCAGCTGGACGAAAGTAAGCGAAGGCACAATAAAATCACCCTCTGAGGCCAGGCTGAGGGCATCCCTGCTTCTGCGGAACTGGAGGTAACAGAAGGGGCAAGCTGTGACCATGAGATCGGCTCTGGCCTCCCTGACGCTATCGAGCTTATTTTTCGCCAACTGCATGGCTGTGGCGTCGTTGACCCCTATTAACGGCGCACCGCAGCATTCGAGCTTCTGAGTCCATGAAACGGCTTCGGCCCCGGTGGCCTCCACAAGTTCATCGAACTTGCCGGGTGAAAGAGGGCTGTCGAACGCGACGACGTCACTTGGGCGCAACATTTTGCAGCCATACTGCGTCGCCACTTTCATGCCGCTCAGACTTCCATCCAGTTTTGCCTTAAGGCCCGGGATTCCAGGATTGTCAAGAAGGACTTCAAGCAGGTGCTTGACCACTCCTTTGCCCGAATAAGCCAGTCCCTCTCTTTTTAAAATCCCGTTCACATAATCGAACAATGAAACGTCCTGCTTGAGAATGTTGTCAGCCTGTTTGATCGTGCCGTAGCAGCATGCGCAGGTCGTAACCAGATCGGAGCCCATTTTTTCGGACAGCGCCAGATTTCTTCCCGACATGAGGATGAAAGCCTTGAAGTCGATTCCCTTGTAAGGGTATCCACAGCAATTGAACCCACTGACATCCTGGATTGGAACTCCGAGTTTGTCTACGACCTTTCTGGCCGCGGACTCGCAGTCCCCCATGAAGGAAGAAGACACACAGCAGGGAAAGAAGACCAAGCTCATAGCGTCTCCAGTGCTTTTTGAGAGATGTTTCTATAGGTTCGTGAAACGGCCACGTTTCTGAGGGCAAAAATCAGATCGGCCGTGGGCACTTTCATTGGACAGTATTCCTGGCATTGGTAACATCCCAGGCATTCGACGAGCATTTTGGAGCCGAATATGAGGTCCCACAGTCTCAACTTTACGGCCTGCATGATCTGATGGGGCAGCAGGTCGAGCGCAGCGCCCGGGTTTTGGTGGGCTTTTACAACCGGGCAGGCGTTGGTGCAGGTCATGCACGAGAAACAGGCGGCGCCGGCACTCTGCCGGAGGTTAATTCCCGCCGTATCGAGCATTTTTTCCTCTTGCGGCGAGTAGGCAGCCCCAGGCCAATGGAAGCTCCCGAACTCGTCGGCTATTGCCCGGCGGGCGTTGCTTATGGGCTTGGCGTAGGCGGGCACCTCAATTTCATCTTTTCTCAGTCCCCGATATATCGAAATGGGCGAGAGCACCAGCAAATTTGGAACATCGCGCTCGGCCAGAGTTTCCCGCGCGCTGAACCACAGGTCCTGCAGATTGATTCCCACCGGACACACCAGAGTACATTGCGTGCAATTGGTGCACTGGTTGTATCCCTCCTGGATGACCAGGGAATCCCGCAGACTCAGGGGCTTTCCGCTTGCAAGCACCTTGAGGGAGGCGATCCTCTCGGAAGGAAGAATCATTTGGCTGGGCATTACGCTGTGAACGAAGGCCATCGTGCAGTTGCGCGTGCATGCGCCGCAGTGAGTACAGGAATCCAGTTCAAGGATCTGTTTGGTCGCAAGGTTTGCCGGATCCGATCCAAGCCTGTCCATGACCGAATTGGCCATTAAGCAGATTGGGGCCGAAATTAGATGGAAGACTTTGCTGAAAGGCAGGTAGGCAAGGCCCACAAGACATATAAGGAAATGAATCCAATACAACCATGCTCTGGCGGCAGCGCCGTCGAACCAGGAAGCCACCGGAGTAATGAGCCGTGATACGCCGTAATCCATGAAAGCCCACTGAGCGGGCGCATGGCACTGTGCGCAGCTGGCCTTGTGAGCGGCCTTGCCTGCGGCCAGCATCTGAGGGCTGAAAGGCCCGGAAAGCCCAGGTGAAACGACCCCGTAGTTTTCCACCCAGTAAGCTTCCAGTGCTTTAAGGGAAGCATCTTCCTCACCGGCAGCATACTCCTCGGTCATATCCCGGAAGGCGGAAACGGAGGTGATCTTGACGCTTTCGAGAAAAATACCCGAAACGATAACTATTGCGAAAATCAGTATTGTATAGAGGTCCATTGCGGTTGAGGGAGGGTTGGCCGGGTCGCGGCGGATGAAACGGTTGTAGATTTGTATGGCCAATCCAAGGACGACCATCGCGCCAAAAAAGTTTCTCAAGAAAAGAAACGGGTTAAGTGTGCTGTAATAATTTGAAAAAAACAGGGGATTTACATAGACGCCCAGAGCGTGCATGAGCAGGAGGAGCGTGAACCCGCCAAAGACCAGTATGTGCGCTATCCACCTAAGGGGCGACACTCGAATAAGTTTTGCCTGGAGGATCACGTCAAGGAAAAAGGACCTCAGAATGGAGGCGAACCGCTGGCTAAAGATGGTTTGCAAAATTCCTTTCGCAGCTGCCACTACCCTGTCTGAGGCCGTGAACTTTTTAGATCCCAGCGAGTACCTGAACCAGGTCGAAACCTTGTAGGCGGTACCTGCCAGGCCGATTAAAAGTGCGATGTAGACCATTGTAGCTTTTGGCATAGGATCTCCTACCTGATGCGAGAATAGTTTGTGGTTAGATTCACAGAGCCTCAGACTCCATTACCATATGCGATTTTATACGGCAAATGCGGCCTAATCTCAGAAAGCGTCTGCAAAGCGAAAAAAGTCAGACGGTATATAATGATTTATACGATAAAACCCCCATCTCACACCGGGAACTGCCCTAGTGTATATTTTTACTATCATCTTTTCATTTTGTTGACAAGAATTATCTGCGTTATCCGACTGTTTTTCATTTTTTTGGCTCCCAGTCGATGTCCAGCGCATTAGGCTCATGCTTCCGGATTTCGACTTATCCCGTATTTTCTCATGAGCGCTGAGAAATTCGGCCGCTTCATTCCCACCTGCCGGGCTGCCGAGGTAATGTTCCAGTTGCATTTTTCCAGGGCCCTTATGAGGAAGAGTTTTTCGAACCAGCCAAATGACTGATCCAAGATACGCCTTTTGACCTCCAAGAGTTCGCGCCTTGTTTCAGGGACTGAAGTTTCTCCCCAAAGACCTTTAATATTCAAATTTTCGAGCAGATCCCGCACATCGATCGCGTGCCGGTCAGCCATTATGACAAGGTGTTCGATGAGGTTTCGGAGCTGTCGGACGTTGCCCGGCCAGTCAAAGTTGACCAGGGTTTCCATTGCTTCCTTTGTAAAACCTTCGATGTATTTGCCCGTCTTGTTGCAATAGTGTGCAAGATAGTGCTCAGCCAGAAGAGGGATATCATCTTTTCTTTCCCGCAGGGGAGGCAGAAAGATCGGGAAGACGCTCAGGCGGTAATAGAGGTCTTCACGAAAGGTTCCCTTTTGCACCATTTTTTGCAGGTCACGGCTGGTGGCAGAAATAAGCCTTGCATTGGTCTTTTTGAAGTGGCCTGCGCCAACGGGTCTGTACTCGCGGGATTCCAGCACGCGCAGGAGCTTTCCTTGTATGTCCAGGCTCAAATCTGCCACGTCGTCCAGGAAGACGGTGCCCTCGGAGGCCAATTCGAAGATTCCCGGTTTGTCCCGTAAAGCACCTGTAAAAGCGTCCTTGAGGTGGCCGAACAATTCGCTTTCCATCAGGCCGGCAGAAGGCGTGCAGCAGTCGATCGCCATGAATTTGCCGCCACTGTTTTTGCTGGCGCAATGCACAACCCTTGCGATCAGTTCTTTTCCGGTCCCATTTTGTCCGTTAATCAATACCGAAGTGTCAGTTGGCGCCACTTTTGCGACCTTAGTGAGCACATCGGTCATCTTTTGGCTCTTTGCGATGACAGCCGACAGCCCGAACGCATCGGTCAATGGCCCTTTGGAGGCGGGCTCCTGGTCCGGGAGATGGTCTTTCTTTATTGCCTGTTCCACGCTCAAGACCAGTTCGTCGTCGGAAAACGGGCTGGCGATGTAATCGGAGGCGCCCAGTTTCATGGCCTGAACGGCGTTTTGGAGCGAAGCGTTTGCACTGAGCATGATTACTCTGGATTGGGGTTTTTCCCTGACGATTGTTTCGAGCACTTCCATGCCATCGGCATCGGCAAGCTTCAGGTCGACGATCACTATTTGATGGGCGCCTTCCAGGGCTGCCGCCAAACCCTGTTTGCCGGTTTCGCACAATGCCACCTTATAGCCCTGTTTCATCAGGGCCATGCGGCATCTGTCCCGCACAACGGGTTCACCACCGACAATGAGAACATTTCTCGAATCCATACGGGATGACCTTTCGAACCTCACAGGGTGCTATTGCGGCTGATAGTAATTGCACTGCGGACCGTGCGGGCAAGTATACACCCAAAGTTGGTAATGTGTGAAATATTTTACTTGACATCTCAACGGCTGTATTTTCTAATAGACACCGCTGTAAAAAATCGGAGACCTTTCAAAAAACTATCTTTGTGCCCGATCCACCTGAGGATCAGCTGTTCAGGTGTACGAGTTGTTCGAGTTCGCAGATGCGGTTTCGAGCTGAAGAGGATTTGATCAGCTTCGGGGCCTTTGCGCCGGGGGCGTTGGTCCATCCGGAGAGGGGCCCTTGTCGTGTTGTATGGTTGTCGTTTCAAGTTAATGCACTACGTAAGGTCCTAGAGATGGGCCAAATTCACGAGGAGATAGTATTATGACAGATTGGATGATGGCGATAGCCATCCTGTTGCCGGTAGTGTCGGGCCTTTTGATACTGGCGGTTCGCAATTACTTTGCGCGTGGCGTCATTGTCGTTCTAACGGCAGTGGTGCTCATCGCGAACAGTCTTTTGTTTGCAACAAAAGGCCCCATGACTTATACTCCATCTCCAGGGTTCGACTGGGCAACGCTCATAGCGGTCCTGGACTATGCCATTCTAGTCACATATCTCGTAATAGGGTTCAAGTATCGTAACTGGCTGGTTTTGCTTTTCACGGCGACCCAGCTCATACCGCTCTTGTATTTTGAATTCATCATGAAGGCCCATGTGCACCCCGAACCGGCTTTCGTAGTCGATCATCTGGCCATCGTGATGACCTTAATTATTTCCATTATAGGTTCTTTGATTTGCGTTTACGCCATCAGGTATATGCGTGACCACGAGGAGCATCTTCATTTGGCCAAGTCCAGGCAGTCGAGGTTTCTGTTTTGGCTTGTGCTGTTCCTGGGGGCCATGAACGGGCTGGTCTTCGCCAACAATCTTGTCTGGCTGTACTTTTTCTGGGAAGTCACCACGCTTTGTTGCTTCATGTTGATTGCGCACGACAAGACCAAGATAGCCCTGGAGAATGCGGCGCGTGCACTGTGGATGAATGCCACAGGTGGAACGGCCTTCATCCTGGGCATCATTTATCTTTACGTCACCCAAGGCGGTTCTTCGGCCCTGTCGGTTCAAAATATCATTGGAGGCAACGTACATGGTGCGGCCATGCTCCTGCCGGTAGCTCTTCTTTGCTACACGGGGTGCACTAAGGCTGCGCAAATGCCGTTTCAGTCCTGGCTTCTTGGAGCGATGGTGGCGCCGACCCCTGTTTCCGCATTGCTGCATTCCAGCACGATGGTCAAAGCCGGGGTTTACCTGGTGCTGCGGTTTGCTCCCGCTTATGCCGGAACGTATTTGAGCACTGCCGTAGCCATAGTAGGCGCATTCACCTTCTTCGGGGCCTCTGCGCTGGCGATCAGCCAGACAACGGGCAAGAGGGTGCTGGCTTACTCGACTATTGCCAACCTGGGGCTGATTATAGCCTGCGCCGGGATAAACACCCCGTTGTCCATAGCCGCAGCGATTCTTCTGATCATTTTCCATGCCATTTCCAAAGGTCTTTTGTTTTTGTGCGCCGGAGCGATCGAGCATCAGATCTGGAGCCGCGAGATCGAAGACATGGAAGGCCTGGCGGCCAAAGCGCCTCTTGTCACCCTCATCACAGCGGCGGGAATGCTTTCCATGTTTTTGCCTCCGTTTGGGATGCTGCTTGGTAAGTGGGTAGCGCTCGAGGCAGCCTACAAGGTGCCGTTAGCAGCTATTTTCTTCGTGCTGGCGAGCAGTTTGACCATCGTTTTCTGGACGAAATGGCTGGGAAGGCTGCTGGAAGTCATGCCGAAGCTGGGATGGCCGCTCGAAAAGCTTTCTCCCAGCTACTCGGTGCCCTTGTGGACTTTGTTTATTGGCATCTTTGTCATCGGTATCGGAATAGGACCGATTTACAGTTCCTTTATCTCTTCAGCCACGAGCAACGTGATATCCGGTATGAGCGCCATTGTGGCTTCTAGCTGGTCCGACATAGCACTGACGTCCTCAGGCGCAAAAGGAGGGGCGGCGGTCTTGGGGCTTTTCCCGTTGTGGTCGCTGTACGTGGTTTTGGGCATTGCCCTGGTGCTGCCGATGCTTTTTATGGGGCTAAAGCCCACCCAGCTGCGGCAGGTCTATCTGTGCGGGGAACAAAGCGGGGGCGTCGATACGGACGAATGGTTAGCTGAGGCGGATGTCAAGACGAAGTTCATACTGGGCGGCTACTACTTCCAGGGAACGGTTGGCGAAAAAGCCATGAATCCCTGGGTGAACACCGTAGCCATTTTGCTTTTGGCCGTCATGATAGGATGCGGGGTATTCGTCAGATGAATGAATTGACTATAGTAATCGCAACGATAGTTTTGGCTCCGATTGTCGGTGGGTTGCTCTTCGGGATTGACCGCAGGATTACCGCGAGGTTGCAAGGCAGATACGGTCCTCCCATTTTGCAGCCCTTTTATGATTTCTTTAAGCTTTTGGGCAAGGAGGGCATAGCGGTCAGCAAAATGCAGTTTGTTTGGATTTACTGTTATCTGATTTTGATGATTGCAAGCCTGTTGTGCCTCGTGTTGAGGGCCGATTTTCTGGTGCTTGTATTTCTGCTGGGTTTTGCCGGCGTTTCGCTGGTTTTGGGCGGGTTCAGCACCAAGTCTCCCTATTCCCATTTTGGGGCCAACAGGGAACTGCTTCAGATATTGGCCTACGAGCCGGTGCTGCTTCTTCTGGCAGTCGGAATTTATGCGAAAAACGGGACTTTCCTTATAAGTGCCATCACGGCCCACGAAGAACCGATGCTGGCTTCTTTGTGGCCTTTATTCCTCGCGGTGCTCTATGTGTTGACCATTAAGATGCGCAAATCCCCCTTTGATATAGCGACCTCGCACCACGCACACCAGGAGATAGTAAAGGGGATTACCACCGAATTTTCGGGTCCTTTCCTGGCTATCTATGAGTTGACGGAATGGTATGAGATCGTGCTGTTGCTGGGGGTGATCGCTCTTTTCTGGGCAAATCCGCTTTGGGTAGGCCTGCTTATCGCCTTTGCCGCGTTTCTGCTCGAACTTGTAGTAGACAATATCGCAGCAAGAATGACGGCCAGGTGGATGGTGCGTCTTAGCTGGTCGATCGGACTGTTTTTGGGAATCGTAAATATTGCTTACTTATATATGACGAAGGGGGTATTTTGAGACAAATGGGTTGGATAACTAAATCTCGAGTAAAATCACCCTGGATCATGCACTTTGATAACAGCTCATGCAATGGCTGTGATATCGAAGTACTGGCTTGTCTTACTCCTCTCTACGACGTGGAACGTTTTGGCATTGTCAATATGGGAAACCCGAAGCACGCCGATGTTCTGCTCATTACCGGACCGGTAAACAGGCGCACGGGGCGTGTGCTCAGGAATCTCTACGATCAGGTGCCCAACCCCAAGATGGTAATTGCGGTCGGGACCTGTGCATCATCGGGCGGGGTGTTCCATAACTGCTACAACGTTCTTGGCGGCGTTGACAAAGTAGTTCCGGTGGATGTTTATGTTCCGGGCTGCGCAGCGCGCCCGGAAGCTATCATTGACGCAGTTGTGATAGCTCTGGGGGAACTGGCCGGCGGACGGCGACATTTCTGGGTGAAATGCCCTCATTGCGAACAAGATCACGAGGTGACTGACCAGCGATGGACAATTTAATAAAAGTAGACAAAAGCACGATAGTTGGCGAAGGCAAGAAATTGCTCGATGCCGGAGCCAAGTTTGTCACTGCCGTATGCAACGACCTCGACACCGAGCTGGAGGTAACCTATTTTTTCAGCTCCAACAGAGGCACGGAAATGAAGGGGCTGAGGCTAGCGGTCGCAAAGGATGAAGTGGTCCCCTCTCTTTCCGGCAATACTCTTGCGGTAGTGCTTATTGAAAACGAACTCCAGGAACTGTTCGGCTTGAAGGTCGACGGCATCGCCATCAATTACGGCGGCCATATGATGTTGGCCCACGACAGTCCCACTACGCCCATGCTGAAGGAAAAGAAGGCCGTAGTTGAGGAGCCAGCCGAAGAAGGAGGTGAGAACTAATGGCCACGCGTACAGTAGTCCCATTTGGTCCGCAGCATCCGGTACTTCCCGAACCCGTGCAGTTGCGGCTCACCTACGAAGATGAAAAGGTTTTGGAGGTTACGCCGGTTATCGGCTACGGTCATCGAGGCATAGAGAAGGCTTGTGAACTGAATGAATATGCCAAGAACATTTATCTTTGCGAGCGCGTCTGCGGGATATGCAGCTACCAGCACAGCGCGACCGTGTGCGAGGCGATGGAAAGGATATGGCCCCTGGAGCTTACCCCCAGGACCAATTACCTGCGCACGATCTGGTCTGAGATGGCCCGTACTCACAGCCATCTGCTCTGGCTTGGGCTGCTGGCCGATGCGTTCGGTTTCGAGTCCATGTTCATGCAGTTCTGGCGCATAAGGGAAAAAGTGCTCGATCTGTTGGAGCAGACCACGGGGCACAGGGTTATCCAGTCTGTGAACATCGTTGGCGGGGTGAGGCGCGATATCAATGACGATCAAAAGAAGATGGCCATCGATGTTCTCAAGAGTGTGCGCAAAGACAGCCAATCTTTGATAAATGCCCTGGTCAGCGATTACACGGTCAAGAAAAGAACCGTGGGCGTGGGGGTAATCACCAAAGAGCAGGCCCTCTCACTTGGGTTAGTGGGCCCGACGCTCAGGGCGAGCGGTGTGTCTGAAGATGTGCGGTTGACCAAATACCACGCATACGGGGAACTCAATTTTGAACCGATAGTGGAAAACGGGGGGGACTGTTTTTCACGGGCTGCGGTGCGAGCCAGGGAGTTGTTCCAGGCGATCGACCTTCAGTTGGAGGCCCTTCCAAAGATGCCCAAGGGTGAAATAGCGGTCAAGGTAAAAGGCAACCCTCCTGCAAATGAAGCGGTTTTCCGCACGGAAGCCCCGCGCGGTGAGCTTTTCTATTATGCGAAGGGAAACGGCACCCGCAGACTGGAACGTATGAAAATACGCACGCCGACCTATGCCAATCTTCCTGCGGTCCTGGTTCTGTTGCCGGGTTGTCAGATGGCGGA
>DASPQK010000198.1:0-14948 GCA_035624985.1 Syntrophobacteraceae bacterium
CCGGCCCTGAGCAGGCCGCCGATTGTTTCATCAATCCGGGCGTCTGAAATTGCAGACCTCCTCGGGTTCATGGCAGGAGCCTCCCTGTCAGGCCGTTATAAATCATTTCGAAACCCATTACCATAATGACTCCTGCAAAAATTCTCTGGAGATGCCGCGATCTGGAAGACACAAGAACCCGCGAGCCTGAATAGGACCCCAAGACGACTCCCAGCATGACCGGCATCGCCAGTGCAGGATCTATGTAACCTCTGTTGAGATAAACACTGGCGCTTGCAGCGGCGGTGACGCCGATCATGAAGTTGCTGGTGGTCGTGGAAACTTTGAAAGGAACATGCATGGCCCGATCCATGGCTAACACCTTGACGGCGCCCGATCCGATCCCGAGCAGTCCGGAAAGAGTTCCGGCCAGAAACATCAGACTGAACCCGGTCGGGATGTGATGCACGCGATATGAAACAGGTCCCGCCAAACCTGGATAAATACCGTCCAGGTGCAGCGAATCGGCAAGGAAGTCAGGAGTATCTTTTGTGGCGGCGGGAGCGTCATCCCGGGCTGAGATTAAAGCGGAATAGAAAAGAACTATTCCGAATATCACCGCTATTGACTCAGTGGAAATCCTGGCGGCAACCGCCGCGCCGAAGAGCGCACCGAAAGTGGTGGCCATCTCCAGAAACATTCCAAGGCGGATGTTGGAGAAACCCTCTTTGACATAAGCCGCCGCTGCGCCGCATGATGTCGCAATGACCGAAACAATCGCAGCGCCGATTGCATAGCGTATATCCACGCCAAAAGCCAGCGTAAGCAATGGGATAATAATGATCCCACCGCCAAGCCCGGTCAGCGCTCCAAGAAAACCGGCCGCAACGGAGCCAAAGAAGGTCAAACAGCAAAATTCAGCGATATTCAAAACTGATAACAATCTTCATAGCAGAATATCATTATATTATAGTAGGTAGAAAAGTGCTCCCTGTCAAAGTTAAGCATAAGGCTCGGCGGACTCCTTACCAAAAGGGTCCGCCGCTCTCAAACAGCTCTGTTGCGGCGGATTGGCCGAGAATGATCCCGGAAAAGTCCGCTGTAATTTGAGGTGAGCCGCAATGCTCGATAATTCGGCAGGCAAGGTCCATCCATTGGGCGGAACAATCCATTATGGCGCGGTCACTGCTGGCGGCAACGCACCCGGCGCAGAGCAATTCGCGCTCCGGGACCGGGGCGGTCTTCGCTTCCCCTGAAATTCCCGCCCTGATAAGTCTGTCGCGGTACATGGCGGCAAGTTCGCCACTGCGGCTCATCGGCTCATCGAATAGAAAAAGGGCCTCGCCCGGCGGAAATTGCTCGAAAAACCTGAATACCATGTCCAGGGCCATATTGGTCGTCTCCGTCATGCGATACCGTGAGGAGAGGCCGGCAAGATCCCGCAGAGCGCCGTCGTTGGCCTTAAGCAGCGGCCTGCCTTCAATGTAACTCTCGATGGTGATCTGGACGTTGTGGCCGTCGACGACCAATGGTTTGCGCCGCCATCCCGAACCCATCTCTCGTTTTTTTCGCCTTGTTATCGCTTGCTGCTGGCTGAACAATCCCCGGCTGAGCAGCATTCGTTCCAGCGCATTCAAACTATGCCGATTGCCCACGAAATCGAGTGCGCTCGTTCTTGGGTAAGATTTGTTCAAAAGAAAAAAGTAATCGGCTGCCGCCTGAAACAGGCGCCATCTTGACAGTGGGCTTAGGGTTGTTTTCGATTCGTAATTCGTAATTCCTGATTCCTAATTGCTTTCCCGCAATTCCCGCCGGAGAACCTTGCCTACCATGGTCTTTGGAAGCGAATCCCTTAACTCGACCTCTTTGGGGACCTTGTAAGGCGCCAGCTTCTCTTTGCACCAGTCCAGGACCTCTTGCTGGCTGAGGTCGGCATCCCGTTTTGGAACCACAAAAACTTTCACAGCTTCTCCCATTTTCGGATGAGGGATTCCGATCGCGGCAGCGTCCTGCACCTTGGGGTGCTCATAGAGCACTTCTTCTATTTCACGCGGGTAGACGTTGTAACCTCCCATTATCACCAGGTCCTTTTTGCGGTCCACGATGAACACATATCCGGAACTGTCCATGGTAGCCAGATCGCCCGTGTAAAGCCATCCGTCCCGGAGAGTCTGCGAAGTTTCCTCTTGCTTCTTCCAGTATCCTCTCATAACCTGCGGTCCGCGAACGATGAGTTCGCCGACCCGGCCTGTGGGCACCTCATCGATTCCGGTTTGCGCGTCTACTATGCGACAGTCTGTATCGGGCAGCGGGATTCCTATCGAGCCGGGTTTTCGCGTTCCCCCGATGGGGTTTACGTGCGTAACGGGGCTGGCCTCTGAGAGGCCGTATCCTTCCAGGATTTTGCTGCCTGTTTTCTCCTCGAATTTACGCAAAATCTCCACCGGCATCGGTGCGGCCCCGGTAATGCATATCCGAATCGAAGTAAGGTCGAAAGAATGGATCTTCGGATGAGCCATCAGCGCGATGTAGATGGCCGGGACCCCCGGAAACATCGTCGGCCTCTTTTTCTTTATTGTCCTCATGACTTCTCCCGCGTCGAAGCGCGGCATTATTATCATGGAGCTGCCGGTGTAGATAGCAAGGTTGAGGGCCACGGTCATGCCGAACACGTGAAAAAAAGGGAGCACGGACAAGAAGCGCTCCTTGCCCCGCACCAGACCTGGAAGCCACGCAACGGCCTGCGCCACGTTGGAAAAAATGTTTCTGTGGGTGAGCATCGCGCCTTTAGGCGTGCCTGTCGTGCCGCCGGTGTACTGAAGCAGGGCAAGGCCGTCGGGGTGCGCGGAACAGGGAATCGGGTCGAGCCGGTTCTCCTCGATCATCTTCTTGAAACTGAACAGGTGGATTCCATCGAAAGGGACGGAGGTGAACAGCTTTTTGAATCGCGCCTTGAGAGGGTAAAGACAGTTCAGAGGGAAGGGCAGGTAGTCCTTTATGCTTGTCACTATGGTCGAGCGGATTCCCGTTCGCGGCAGGACCTTTTGGACTTTCGGATAAAGATGGTCCAGAGTAAACAGTACTTCCGCATCTGAGTCCGTCCACTGATGAACCAGCTCGCGTTCGACATAGAGCGGATTTGTCAGTATCGCTGTGGCTCCCAGCCAGAGCACAGCATAGTAAGCTATCACAAACTGGGGAGTATTGGGGAGCATTATGGCTGCTTTGGTCCCTTCCCCAACGCCTACATGCCTCAGACCGTTTGCCAGCCGAAGCACATGGCTCCAAAATTGGCTGTAGGTGAGCTTTGCTCCGAAGAATTCAATTGCGGTGACGTCTGAAAAGGACTTGGCGTTTTGCTCCAGGATCAGAGGCAGAGACGTTTCGGGATATTCCAGCGAGAAAGGGACGTCCGGATCGTAACTCTTATGCCAGATTCGGTCCATTGATTTTCCCCCCCGTGCCACAATCGCGTTGGATGTGGGCCGTTTGAGCATTTAAACATGAGTTTAGGCGGGGCACAAGGAAAAAGGCCCACATCCTCAAACATGTCCTGTCACGGGTGAGGGTTTCCTTCCCACCGGATCGGTCACACAAGGCATTTGTCGCTGACGGGCGGACGGCAAAGGCTCGACCAATTGGCCGGCATCAGGCGAGGGCGCATTCGTAGTCAAAGAATTGAGAGAACTGAGGCCGTCCGCCTGTCCGGTCACGGCCTCTTTCACTTCTAAGAGCGATAGGTTTGTTATTACTTGTAATTTAGAACCTCGCTCAGCGTCGACATTGCGGCGGAACACTCTATCAGCACACGCATCATCAGGACAATGGCAATGGCATTGAGGGCTCCACAGGCAACCCATGCCTGGGCCGATGCGGACGCGGCCCCAAGGGCGGCGAAAAACAGGGTCATGAATGTCGCTGCACCATTGCAGCGGGGCCAACTTCGGATGCGGATGTACTGATTTCCGCCGCCATGCTCTTCCACCGCCATGAGTAGACGAACCGAACCGAAGAGACCTCCTCGCACTTCAAGGTCCCATCTGTCGAAGTCGCCCCCTCGCACTATGACCGTGCGCAGTGCCCTCACCCCTTCCTCGACCGATTCGAGCCATGCAATCGACGAGCGCCACTGCTGGCTCCAGATCGTGAAAGTCCTTGGCCAGGGCAGAGGCAATGCTATGCTTGAAGCTACGCCGCACTTTCGCCAGGGCGTCAAACCGACTTTGATCCTGCCTGTCAGACGCGCCAGCGGCTGCATCAGATGCAGAAAAGCGGTCAGAGCTTTGAACTTGCGACGTTCTGTTGCCGGGATGTGGAGAAAGGCTACTCTGGAGGCGCACGACACTGCATGCGCTACAGGCAAAGAAACTGCCAGAAGGAAAAGAGGAATCGCGAGCAAGAGGGGTGTCCACTCCGCTCCCAGCAGAGAAAAAAAGCCAAGCGCCGCCACCATCACAATCCACTCGGGCATAAGGGGCAGTGACCACAGAAGGCTCGGAGCGGGCTGGTAGATTGATTGGAACAGGGCGCTGCCCCATGTCCCCTGATAGATTCTGCCCCGGAAGCAGCCCAGGAACTGTTCGAAACCTTTGGAATAGATCCTTCCGGCCCATGGGATATGGCCCGCCGCATTGTATTTCTCAGGCCATTTGCGCTCCAGGTAACCTTCCGCCTTCCCGTAGTTCAACTGTTGCTTCCAATACGCTCTCACGGAATTTCGGCGATGGTGCCACACCATCGCGGCGGGGTTGAAACCAAGAGTCCATCCCCGCTTGAGAAGCCGCCAGCAAAGATCGACGTCGTCCCCGGCGATTCGGAATCGGGCGTCAAATCCGTCGACCGCCATAAGAGCATCTCTTCGGAAAGCCATGTTGCATCCCGGAATGTGCTCGGCTTTCCTGTCGCTCAGAAGAACGTGAATCGGCCCCCCGGGGGAGTTCGCAACGCATTCGGCAATAGGGCCGTCATCGGCGGGCGGGATGTTCGGGCCCCCGGCCCCAACGTGATCGGTATTAAGAAAAGTGGCCGCAAGATAAGTAAGCCACTGCGGGTCGGCAACTGCATCGTCATCGATATATGCCACGATTTCGCCCTTCGCCGCGCGCATCCCAACATTGCGGGCGTTGCTGAGGCCGCCGTTGGGAATGGAAATCACCCTGAAGCCGTAATCCTTTGCTATTATCTCCGAGCCGTCGGTGGAACCGTCATTTACCACGATCACCTCGAAGTTGGGATAATCGATTTTCCTGATGCCTTCAAGACACTCTCGGATGGTCCGCTTGCCGTTGTAAGTGCAAACGATAACCGAAATACTCGGCCAATCGAGATCGGCGGGGAAGGGAACCTGCGCAAATGCTTTGCTGACGCTTGTAAGCGAGGGCTTGGGATTGCGGTTTCGATCCGTAAGACCAAAACCCCAATCTTCAATATCAAAGCCACCCCTGTGCCATTCATCGGTCCAGGAAAAGACGAAAATGCCGGAACAGCCGCCTGAAAAAGTGGACCTGATCTGCCATTCAAGCGTTGAAGCCTGGGCTTCCTGGCCGTTTCGCATGCTGTCCAGGCCTATTTCAGCCATAACGAGCGGTTTTTCACCTGCCAGGTTCTGGAGACGCGCCAGATAACCTTCCAGTTTTTCCCCGGTTTCCAGATAAACATTGAAGGAAACGAAGTCGATGAAGGGAAGCTCCAGGTATTCGGTGGTGGGAAAGTTTACGTAAGTAGCCAGTGCCTCGGGGTCCACCTCCTTTACCGCTTTGTAAAGACGCTCCAGGAAAGATTCAATGCGCCGCCGTCCGTGCCAGCGCACTATCGATGAAGGAATCTCGTTGCCGATCGTGAAGCAAAACACGGCTGCGTGCCCGGCACAGGCCTTAACCCCTTCTCGCACCCGGCGCTCGATGTCTTTTGCCAGTTTCTTATTGTCCAGGAAGGTAATATGTTCTTCCCACGGCAGCCCTATCATGACGCGCAGGTTATGCTTCGATGCAATATCAAGCAGCCACCTGGGCGGCACTGTGTAAGTCCGGACCGCGTTTATGCCGTTTGCCGCCATTTGCGCGAAGTCGCGGTCGACTGTTTCAGGATTGTGATACTGGCAGCCATGCTCGTCAGGCCTGAAAGGACCGTAGGTTACCCCGCGGACGTAGAATTTCTCATCCCCTACGTATATGAATTTCCCCCTTACGGTCGCGCGCAGACCCTCACTGACCGGAATATGCTTTGGGGGGTTGAGGTAGAATTCGGCAATTCCGGTAGACTTCGCTCTTTGGAAAAGCGGCAGGACTACGGGGTTTTCACCATCCCGATTACGGCAGAACGCAGGTTCGAGGCCGCCCGGAGGCTTCCCGACAGCCCTCCTGTCCTGCTCTGCTCCGCATTGCCCCCAGTGGTCCTCCACCTTAAGAACGGGCCGTGACATTCCGCCCGTTCGGTCCAGCTCCCTTAAGGCATCATCGGGAACGGTCCCCAAGCTTGGCTCGATTTCGGAATCCTCGTCAGCTACATCGCATAGGGCGTTGCTTAGCCTGTTTGTCATGTTTTGCTCTCCCGGGGAATATTCGGCTCTGGGTTGAACCAATGTTCCACTAGGTAGGCAATAAATGTACCACTAATGTAAGATGTTGATATTACAGGCTAAACGTGTAAGTCCCAGGGGGTTCGAGCTTAAAGGTTACGATTTTTGCGCACATCGGTTACGATTTGTGCGCGCCTTGTGAGCACGTGTCTTGAGGGATGCCTCCCGCTTATTTTTTTCCAGGCTCCCAAGGGCTGCGGACAGTCAGAGTTAGCGCTGCGGAAATACCCCCTCCGGGCGCCGGGTTCAACACGGATATTTTCACCCTGCCCGGCGTTTTAATATCGGATGCGGGCACCGCTGCCACGAGCCTGGTTGGGGACACAAACGTGGTGGGAAGAGCCGAACCGTTCCACAGAACCTCGGATGCCTGGCTCAGACCCCCAGCGGCCCGGGCTTGTCCGGTCTTGGCCGTTGCGGGCAATCCGTTGAACCCCTGGCCGTTTACCGTAAGATTGAAACCTTTGCCGCCGGATTTGACTGCAGTCGGATTGATGCCGACGATTACAGGCGCCGGAAGGATCTCCAATCCACGCGGGTTCCAAGCCGGATGGTCGTCCGCCGGCCCGCTGATCCGCCGGAAACCGGCGCCGTCCGAGTTCAACACGGCGATATGGATCGTGTCTTTTATCGCGCCCGAAAGGGGCCAGCCGTTGGTGACCACCTGGGTACCGAAGCTAAGAACCAGCTTGGATTCGTCCGGCGCCCAACTCAAGTGAGTTACGTATTTGCCGCTTGGGACCGCATAGATTGCCCCGTCATCGGTGCCGTCCAGGTCAACCATGCGCACCGATATGGTGGAAGGCGACACCGGATAGCCGCCGTCGATGCAGTCCGTCTCGCGCACATAGGCCACCCGGTTGCTTAGCGGTCCGACAGCGGGGTGGAAGTCCTGATCATAACAGACGCCGATGCCGTAATTGCCCTGATATGTCAAGAATTGCGGCGTCGTCAGCTTGCGGAACCTGCCGGCGTCAAGGGCGCCCTCTACGGGCTCGACAGCCACCAGGGCCGCAACGGGGCCGGAACCGCTGGTCACCTGCCAGGGGCAGATGAGCAGGTCTTCACTCGGTGCCCAGTCGAGGCCGTCGCCCTCATGGAAAGACCCGCCCATGTGGCCTTCTCCCACCACCACCTTCGCATGCTTCCCCAGCGTGTCGTAGACCTCGAAGACTGGGTAATACTGAAGAAACTCCTCGTAGCATTCTTCGCCCGGGGGCCACCACACGAAGGCTCTCATCGATACGACCGCAAGGCGTCCACTGTCGCTTGAAAAAGCCTTGGAAGTCACCTGCGTGTAATCTTCCGTGCATCCGCATATGCAGTCTGGGGGGTATATATCCGGCCAGTGGGTGATTTGCTGCACGGCGCTCGTGGTTGGGTTGAAGACAAACGCGTTGCTGGTCTGATAGTAGAGTGAACCCTTGGATTCAAAACTGGAGGTAAGCGCAATAAGCCGACCGTCAGGCGACCATATGGGGTATTGCGGGTCCGGCAACAGGTCCACCTTGACCAGTGCGTCGCCGGTCCCGTCCGGATTCATTTGATGCAGAGCGGGGGGCAAAGTGCCGGTGTTAAAATCGGTGTAGAGGATTCCTCCGCCGGCCCCATAGGACTTCCCGCCTGCGGGAAACACGAGCAAAAGCGCCAGCATCCACAGGGGCGTCCGTATCCACAATGGCCGGAACCTGTATGTCATCGGTCCATCCTTCAAAAGTAAAGCGCCATGGTGAACATTATCTCACGATCCGGGTAGAAGTTCCACAAAGCATACGGTTCGGTTTGATAGTAGAAATGTTGATTGAATACGTTGGTTACTGCCAGGGCGGCATATCCCCGTTTGTTGTCGAAGTATTTGCCGAAGCCTATATCGACCAGATTGAAGGGATTTCCAAGCTGCCCCTGTTGTTTTGCAAGGCTGCTGTTGCTCAGACCCTCAAGGTTCTGGCTCACCACGGTATCGTTTATACTCGCAAACCAGCCTTTGGGGTGCATATAGAAAAGCCCGACTTTGCCCGCTATTTCGCTGTAGCAGCCTGTCGTGAGCAAATCTTCGGGGTGGGGAGAGGCCATGGACGTAGCGCTTCCGGAAATGCCGGCCGACAGGCCGAGCGATGTGGTCAACAGGCGGTTGAGCGTAAAAGAGCCGCCGGCGCTTTCAGTTCGGTCTTGGTACGGGCTGGAGTGGAGATCGAACTGGGGATCTTCGATGCGATAGGCCTGCATGTGGAGCACGGTAAAGGTTTTAGGGTTCCACTGCGATTCCCACGAAAAACCCAGCTCCTTGATTTGCGAACCTTGATCGGCATTGATCAGGGACGGAAAACCGGCCACTTCAGAAGGCGCCAGTGTAGAGGAGGTTGCGGTTTTAAGGGAGTTCACATAGCCCTGGTAGGCCAAACGCAGGGTATTCGATTTGTCGATTTCGTAGTTGAGGCCAACAGAAGGATTGACGGTAGTAGAAGACACGGAATAGGGATAAAGTTCACGGTAACTTCTGACAAAATCCCCTGAAACGCCCAGTTCCACGAGGAGCTGCGGGCAAATGCGCCAGTAGTCGTGTACATAGAAGGAGGTGGAACGGTCCGGCGGATTCAACTCTGAATCGTAGCTGTAAGGCCCGACAGAGATCCCGAAAGGAAAGAAAGTGTCTTCAATGCCGGTTGCCTTATAGTTACTGTAGTAAGAACCGTTAATATATTGAACCCCACCTATGAAGGTATGATCGCCAAGCTTGAGCTGTTGCTGGATCTGGAGATTGTTGGATTCCCATACTATCGGTTCGTGGTAATTTTCAAAGACCGCGTTCCAGAACCCGTTATTGAAAAAGAAAAAACTTGAACCCGTCTTCACCCAGTCCCATTTTCCCCAGTTGAAGTATCCAATGAATACGGCCTCAGGTGTAAAGCGGTGAACGAATCCCCCCTCAGCGGAGTTCTCAATGGCTGTCGTCCTCAGTGTCTTGTCGTTCACATAGGAGTAGTTATCGGGGTAGAGGGTATCCCCCCATGCCGCCTTATCATAAGTGTAATTGGCATAAAAAGAATCCTTGATCGTGGGCTCATATTTTCCCATCACGTCCGCAAAGTAGTATGTCATGTCGTCATTGGCTTTTCTATATCCGGGATCGCGCTGATATGAACCGAAAGCATCCAGCGCAAGGCCGGGCAGGCCGCCGAGGGCTTCAATGGAGTAGCTCTGTAGGGGGACCTGGTGGTCGGCCCAGGCGCCGGCGCCGGCTGTTAGCGAAAGTCTTGTGTACGGCATCTCGAACATCTGCGTATAGTCGGTATATAAGCTGAAAGTGTTTTCATTTGCCGGAGAGAGCAACTTGTAAAGGAGAAACTCGGAGTCGGCGGCGCCGAGCCACTGCCCGGTCGACGAATACTCATTGCTTAGAAAAAGGTGGGCCGAAGAGTTGAGCGGGTCCTTTTTCACGGCGCTAAGAGCTTTGCTGTACGCCCATTGAGTCATGCCAAGCATGTAGTAGGCGCGCGCAAGGTCGGTGTTTCGTACGGCCAGGTCCCTGTCCAGCATTAGTCTTGAGCGGAAAACGGCAGTGTTGTCGTTTAGCTCTATCGATTTATTGATTTCCTGTATCGCTTCTCCGGGACGGTAAAGGTCCGAGAGCGCGATGCCTTTGTAGAGATACGGGGTGGGGTCGTTGGGATCGAGGGTCTTGGCATAATCGTAGACCTCGAGGGCTTTGTCGAAAGACTTCGTTTGGTAGAGCGCTTTCCCAAGGCTGCTCTCGTAAAGCGACACCCTGGGCTCAAGCAGCGTGGCGGTAAGCATTTCTATCATGCCGAGGCTGAAATTACGATTCGTGAACGCAATGTTGGCCAGCCCGATGTGAGGTTCTCCCAAACCCGGATTGTTCTTCGCCGCCTCGGTGAACAGGTTGAACGCCTTATCATAATCACGGTAGCCCAGGCGGATGAACCCGGCCAGACTCAGGACTTCGCTGTCGGTCTTCGAAATCTCGAGTGCCTTACGGATGATCTCCCATGCCCGGTCCAGATAATCGGCGCCAAGCCTGAGCCTGGCAAGGTAGACGTAAGCATCCAGGAAGCGGGGGTCGGCGGCGAGGGCCTGCTCCAAAAGTCTTCCGGCTTCAGGCAGGTCAAAATAGGATATCTTGACCAAAGCGGCCGTCATTTTCGCCATCGGCGAGTCTTCATTTGCCTGGATAGCCATAGCGGCCTCGGCGCCTGCCTGCTCCTTGCTGTTCTGAATGAGGTACATTTGAGCCAGCAGCGAATGAGCTATTGCCCAATCCCTCCCGCCGATACGGCTGTCTGTTAGAAGCGCCTTCGCCTGATCTATCTTTCCGGCGAGCATCGAAAAATAGCCCGACATAACGAGCGTGAGGGAGGAAGGCTGACCCTTTTTCAGCTCCTCGGCCATAAGTCTGTAGGCGCCCACGGAATCGCCCATGCGGTAGCGGGCCAGCGCCAGCCCGGATACGGCGAGTCCCGATGGGGCGTTGTGCTTTACGGCCCGCTCGAAACAGTTCCTGGCTTTTTGCGGGTCCTGCCTGTCCAAAGATATCCAGCCAAGAACCAGGAGCGCCGGACCGTTTTCGGGGTCTCTGGAAAGCTCTTCATTGGCATACCGCTCGCTTCCATCCAGGTCCCCGCGGTCATAAGCCGCCTGGGCGCCGCTGGACAGGGCTGATGGGGCCTGTCCCTGCTGCCGGGGCGCCGTGCCGCCCCCCAGAGGAATGTCGCGGTAGCTGAAGATCCCCGGATAATAGAGCGACCACTGGACGGCATCCTTGGGCTGAAGGACCACTGTTTTTACCGGCGCCATACCAACTTCGGCAAAGCCTTCTTCTCCGGGGTCGAGATCGATCTGCCCCTGAGCATTGGCCAGCGTGAGTTTACCCTCCAGAAGAACGAGGTTCGTTGCGCCGCTCCGGTCCACTCTCAGATTGAACTCAGTGCCGCGAATCGCTACGGTCACCGCAGGTGTGTGAATTTCAAACCTGGCTTTCTCATTCTTGTTGCGCAGCCAGATTTCTCCTTCGCGCACCTCGTAAAGGCTTGCGCCCGCCTCTTCCTGCGCTGCGGGCACAACAATCCCCATTCGCGGCGAAGGCGTGGAACTCTTGAGGACTACAAGGGTATTCTCATTTAATTTGAGCTGCGTCTCGTCAACACAAAGAACGCAAACGCGGGAATCAGGGCCGGTCTTAATGGAATCTCCGGCGAAAAGGTCCCTGCCGTTTCTCGCCTCCTCCCAGGAATCCTTGCCCGAAGGTAGAACCGACACGGATCCCTGCGGGTTGATCAAACGGCACACCAACCCGTCGGATGCCGTGGAAAAACCTGCCGTGCAACAGTGGAAAAGCGCAAAAATGGAAAAGAAAAGGAATATCTTCTTCAAGGAACACACTCAAACCAATTTGGGATTGGGATATTAATACCGATTTGCGTTCAATATTGGGCGGGGGTAAACCCCGCCGCTACGCAGGGGAGGGGGAACGCAGCGAATGCGTCGCGCGATGTATGCCCTCCCGAAGCGACGAATTGAACGCAACACCGTATTAAACTATCGAGAGGAACGTGTACTCCATAGAGGCGGATCGGTCAAGAGCCATGCGGTCGCCACTCAGGGCAATTGCATGAAATGGTGTTGGAAATTCTGGCCGAGGTGTGAAAAAATACCATTGCATGTTTTACCCCAATTAAAATATTTAGCATGGAGAACACACCGGGTACTTCGGTTGCACGCATGCCCTGGCCGCACTTTGCGACGGATTCCATCTCATTGTAGGAGCGGCTTCCAGCCGCGACTTCCAGCCGCGACTGGCTTTTTGTATGAGCAATAAAGAACCTCATCAAAGATATTTGCGCAAAGGGCGCTTTTCACATCAGGGTTATTGGTATTTTATTACGACGAGCACAAAGTGCAGGTTACCGATATTTTCTGACCCCGCCGCAGCGAAGATCGTTGTGGAGTGTCTTAAATGGTTGAACGAGCAAGGCGCCATCAGGCTGATAGCAGCCGTGGTCATGCCCGATCATATTCATTTGGCGGCACGCCTTCAAAATAAAACTCTGCCGGATCTGATGCATTCCTTGAAGAGTTTCACGTCAAATAAGATCAATGGTCTGTTGGGTAGAAAGGGGCCCTTGTGGGAACCTCAGTATTATGATCATGCGATCAGAACTGAGGATGAGTTGAAGGAGTGCGTGGACTATTGCCTCCAGGACCCTGTGCGAAAAGGGTTGGTTGATAATTTCAAAGAGTACCCCCATTGGTATTGTGCTTATGAGGTGTAATGGTGTCCGGTCAGTTGGTCGCGGCTGGAAGCCTGCACCTCAGCCCTACAAATTGAAAAGGTCCCAGCCAAAAAATCTCGTGTGATTGCCTTGGGTCGCCACTCACCTCACAATCCGTACAGCTTCTCATACTTGCGCATCAAATAACTGATCAGGTACTCGGCGTTCAGCTCCTTGCCGGTGGCGGCCTTGACCAGGTCGCGGGGAAGATGCCGGCTGCCCTGTGAATGAATGTTTTTCCGCAACCATTCGAGAAGAACGGCGAACTCGCCCTCCTCGAAAATTGCCTGCAAATTGCCCAGATCTTCTTCAGCTTTCGCATAAAACTGCGCTGCATACATGTTTCCAAGCGCATAGCTTGGGAAATAGCCGATCGCTCCTGACGGCCAGTGCACATCCTGCATGATGCCCTCGGAATAGTCGGGCGGCGCCAGGTTGAAATATCTTCTCATATAAGCGTTCCATGCCTCGGGTAGCTCACCGGATTCGAGTTCGCCTCCTATCAGCATCCTCTCCAGCTTGAATCGCATGACGATGTGGAGGTTGTAGGTGACCTCGTCTGCTTCCGTGCGAATCAGGCTGGGGCTGACCTCGTTCAGAGCAAAAAGAAACTTGTCGATATCGATTTTATTCAGCCAGGCGAAGTGCCGGCGCGCTTCAGGATAGAAATGCTTCCAAAATCCCGTCGACATTCCCACCATGTTTTCCCACATGCGTGACTGAGATTCGTGGATGGCCATTGATACGGACCTGCCGCGCGGGGTCCCCCAGTGTTCCACCGGAAGCCCCTGCTCGTAAAGAGCGTGTCCCGCCTCATGGATCGAGCTGAAAAGGGCCATAACAAAGGAGTTTGGGTCGAACCTCGTTGTGATGCGGACGTCTCCCGGCCCGATCTTCGAAGTAAAAGGATGTGCGGAGCGGTCCACCCGGCCTGCGTTGAGATCGTAGCCAAGCTGAACGATTATTTGCCTGATAAAGCTCTGCTGAACGGGTGCAGGCGAATCCCCCTGCAAAACCGAAGGATTCGGTTTCCGGGGTGAGGCTTCGATTCTTCGGACAAGTTCGACGGCAGCCGCCGCCAGCCTGTCGAAAAGAGGTTCAATATTTTCTGCGCATTCCCCGGGTTCAAAATTTTCGATAAGCGCATTGTAGATTTCCTCCCCGCCGGTGGCCAGCGCAGCGGCTTCCTGCCGCTTAAGGCTAATGATCCGGTCCAGGTAAGGGAGAAAACCCTTCCAGTCATTTTCATGCCTCATGCTTTGCCATGCAAGCTCACTTTCCGCAGCCGTTTTGGCCAGCTCGACCGCGAGCGGTTCAGGTACTTTGATTGCACGGTCGTAGTATCTTCTCCATTCACGGATATTCACAGCTTCATCACAAAGAGGTCCGCCGGGGATTTCCAAAGCTTCGACCTGCGCAAGCATTTCTCCGCACCGGGGCTCTGTTCTGTGCCTGTAAAGAAGGGCGGTAATCGCTGCAATTTGCTGCGCCCTGTGTGAATGGCCTCCTTTGGGCAGGCATGTGCGCTGGTCCCAGTTGAGCAGCGCCTTCCACGATTCATAAAGAGCAGCGGTTTTGGAGTGGTCCAGCAACCACCGGTAGGATTCTGATTGTCGAATGGAATCCTCAATATTCGGCCGGCCCATCACCGCCTCCAATCTCCGCCTGCAACACCTTCCTGCCGCGTCGCTCATAGTCCGCCTCAATCATCTTCTCGCCTTCGCGCGGAAGCAGGCCTCCCCTGAATTCCGCCCTCGGTTCGCTTCCATCATACCGTAATGCCGTTCAACGTCAAGCCGGTAGCCGGAAGCGGTTTTATGCCGAAGCTTTGGATAAACTGGCGGGGCTCATAAATCACGATCCGATTGCCATCCGGACCGATGATAGCACCTTGGACTCCATGCTGCGGACTCTCTATCCGGGCTGGTACATGCTTGCATAAATTAGCGCAACGTGTTAGAGGTACTCGAAACTCGTCATTCCGGCATGCTTTACCGTGAAAATCCTTGAGCGTGCGGGATGCTCAATGGGCAAAAGTTTCCCCTCCTTTATCGAAAAGCCGATAGAGGTGTCGGGTGATACTGCAACGCGTGCGGTTTAATGCT
>DASPQK010000199.1:0-11384 GCA_035624985.1 Syntrophobacteraceae bacterium
CCAAAGGGGGATTTTTAAATAATACCACGCAGTTGTGATTGAAAATCCCCCGTGCCCCCCTTTAAGAGAGGGGGGTAAATTTTGGTCCCTCTATCGGATAGACGCCTTATTTAAGTGCTTATGGGTGGCGCCCCCGTCGGGCAGTTGCTCCATAACCCGGAACAGCAACGTCCCGCAGGAAGATGAAGAATATTGCGTCCATCCCGAAGAAAATTACGTGGAATGCAACTAAGGCTAGTTGCATTCCACGTAATTTCTGGTAATATTTTTTCTACGGGAGCGCAAATGACCAAACGGGATAAGCTAATCCAACGGTTTCTCACTTTCCCTCTCGACTTTACCTGGCGGGAGCTTGTTACAATGTTGAGCAGTTTCGGCTATAAGCGAGTCAGGGGCGGGAAATCGGGTGGTTCCAGGGTGAGATTTCTACACCAAACACTCCCTCCGATCAGCCTGCATAAACCCCACCCCACAGCCATTCTGAAACGATACCAGTTGGAGCAGATCTCGGAAATCCTCAAAGAGGAGGGTTTGCTATGAGAGACATGATGCAATACAAAGGCTATTATGGCTCAGTCCGCTACAGTGATGAAGACGGTGTTTTCTACGGCAAAGTTGAATTTATTCGTGCTCTGATCAGCTACGAAGGGACCAATGTTCAATCTCTGCGGCAAGCCTTTGAAGAGGCCCTCGAGGATTACCTGGAAACCTGCAAGGAAAAGGGCATTCCGGTCGAGAAGCCTTTTAAGGGGTCTTTCAATGTCAGAATCGGTTCCGACCTGCACCGGCGGATCGTGTTGGCTGCCGAACGGAAAGGTTTGACTTTGAATAAATATATTGCCGATATTCTGGAAAAAGAAACCGAGTCCGAACCTAATTATTGAACCCAAACCGGTCCAAGAGCTTCCTGTAGAGATTTTCGCCCAGAAAAGTCCTGAACTTTCGTGTCTGCCGCCACCTGGACCGGTATTCGAGCCAAAACTCGTCAAGTCCAATCGATGCTGCGTCCGGAGCCGGGAAAATCTGCCTTAACTCATCCTGCCTGGCGTAGTATTCCTTGAGCATCTCGCAACCTGAGGCATCCAAAATGAGCATGAACAGCACATCGGAGGGTGTGACGGCGCCTTCTTCGGGGGGGACTGAGACAAGGACGTCTATTTCTTTGCCGGGCCGGCTGAGCTGGCATCTGTAGCGGTCCAGGGCGGTTTTCGGACAAGCGCCGCCGGATTTGGCCGGGCCCAGCCTGCTTACATGCATGGAGATGCCATACCGGTTAATGAATGTCTGAATCGACGCGCTTTGCATATTTACCTCCCGGAGACGACCTGAATTACGATATAGGCTCCTGCGCTATTTCACAACTCTTTGACCCGCTATATCCGTCTGCACGAATACAACGATTAGAGACGAATACAAATGGGGTGAATAAAGTATTTACTCAGATAAAAGATGTATTTTGAGGGTAGGGATAGAGTACTGTTCGCCGGGTAGTGGAGGCAGTGCGAGCGGGGTCAAAACGCCTGCCCGATACTGAAATGGAACTGATAGGGTGAAAAGGAGGCGTACTGCGGCGGGTTTATTTCATAGCCTACGTCGAACCTGAGCGGGCCGACTATGGTAAGATAGCGCACACCGACTCCTGCCGTATAGCGAGTATCAGCCCAGGAAAAAGTGCGTATTGTCGGCGCAATATTGCCGAAATCGGAAAAAACGACGCCTTCCAGTGGGGGCTTTATCGGGAATCTCCATTCGAGGCTGCCTTCCAGCAATTCCATGCCTCCTATGGGATTTCCATCGGGGGCAAGGGGCCCAAGCCTCTGGTAAGGGTAGCCTCTGACGCTGTCGGTGCCCCCTGAGAAAAACCTTTTAAAAATCGGCACCTCCGTGGTGCCCTCCAGGGGCTCGATTCCGCCGTATCGCAGCCTCGAGGCCAAAGTGGCGAAGCCGAATACGGGGAGATATCCCCGCCCTTCCAGCGTGAACTTGAAGTAGTCAACCTGCGAGCCTAACAGCGAAGAGGCCCATTCCATGTCCTGCAAAACGCGCCAGCCCTTCTTGGGATCGAGCAGGGAATCGACCCTGTCCCAGGTGCTGCCGGCTATAAGCGAAGACACATAGTATGCCTGGTGCTCCTGGTCGGTGGCACTTGGCGGGATCACTACGTTTTCGAGGTAGTTGGCCTCGAAATTGTAGCCAAAATAGGACGCCAGCCCTTCAAACCATTTGTACTCGTATTTTGGCCTGACGTATTGTTTAAGGTTGTCAAAGGAGACCTCACTCTCCCGCATGATCCCGCCGACCAATATGAAATTGCCTTTTGTGCCCATAAAGTAGGGCTGAACGAATCTACCTTCGATCATTTGCACAATGAAGCTGGCCTTGAGATTGATTTCAAGCCGTCTGCCATCGCCCAGAAAATCCCTTATCTCATACTGCGCCTGCCCGCGAACTTGGTCGTCGGTGCCATAGCCGACCCCCAGCCGGATAGTTTGTTTTTTTGTTTCTTTTACCAGGACCCGGATGGGCAGAGCCGTCGTGGTTTTTTCCAGGTCCTGCACGGAGATATCTACAAACTGGAAAAGGTCCAGAGCAAACAGACGCTGCCGGGATGCTTCGATTTTGGAGCCATCGAATCGTTCTCCCTGGTGAAAGGTGAGTTCTCTCAGAATTATGTGAGAGGAAACCGATTCGTTGCCTTCCACACTGAGAGGTCCGAATGTACAAACGGGACCCACTTCAATTTCGACCGAGACCGTTCCAAGGTCTGATCCTTTGTCAAGCCGCGCGTGCATATCCACTTTTGCCTTTGGATATCCACGCCGGGCCAGCCACGCTCTGACAATTTTTTCTATGTCCCTGTATCCCGGGTTTGTAAATCTTTTGCCTGCCCTGACAGGGAGAATCCTGACGATTTCCTCGCGCCACCGCTCAGGAGACGGACCATCGATCTTCAAATCAAGCTCCGAGACCATCATGGGAGGTCCTTCTTCGAGGCGAATGATTATTCTGACGTTATTGCCTACCAGAGGTTCGATCTCATGGGAAATAAGCCGCATATGATAAAATCCCTGGCTAAGGTAGTATTGCGGGATTCTTTCCAGGTCTTCCGAAAAGACCTTCTGGTCCAGCGGTGATTTGAAAAACCAGCGGAATTTTCTCTCTTTTGTGCTGAGGATTTTTTTGAGTTCGGAGGAGGAAACGAACTTGTTTCCTTCGAAACGGATCTCGCGTACTTGAAGTTGGGGTTTTTGTTTATTTTCAGGTGCTTGCGATTGTTCGCCTTCAGCCGCACCCGAGCACCCTGCCCAAAGATGCGGGAGCAGAATCAGTAAAAACAAACTCGCTGGGAATTTGAATGCCACGTCAGCCGGGTCTACATCTGTTGCAATTTCTTTTCAGCGGCTTGTGCCTGGGCTGTGCCCGGATATTTCTCCACAAGCCGCGTGTAGATGATACGGGCCATTGTAGTTTCACCCATCTGCTGCCATCCCATTGCCTCTTTAAGAAGAGCGCTGGCGGTTTTGGCGCCTTGCGGGTACTTGTCCACTACCTGCTGGTAGGCTTTGATCGCCTCCTCGTAGTGATTTTCCGAATAGCAGCACTCACCGATGTTATAGAGAGCGCTTTCTTCGAGGTTCGATTTCGGATATTTGGAAACGAAGGCCTGAAATTCTTTTCTTGCGGCTTCGTACTTTTTTTGACGCATTAGCTGGACGGCCCTGTCGAATTCAACCTGTTCAGCGTTTTTGCCCTGTTGGGCAGGGGAGGGCAGGGTGGCTCCGGCTTGGGAAGAGACCTCAGGAGCAGTGGGCGTCCGCTGCGGGGCGGTCTTAGCTGGTGGTTGGGACTGCGAGGGCGGCGGCGTTTGTTCTTCCACCGCAACGCTCTCCGAAGGAGGCGCCGCGGTTTGCGGAGCCGGCGCCTGGCCCCTCTGGAGCATCTCAAGTTTATGCTCCAGTTGCTCGATCCGTCCGTTCAAGCTTCTCATTTGCGTTTGAAGCTCCTCCATCCGGGCGTAGGAATCGCTGCTTTTTCTGGATGATCCCTCGGCGCTTTGAAGGCGCGCTTCAAGCGCCGCCTGCCGCTGGTTCAAAATAGAGAGGTTTTCCTCAATGGTGGAGGTTTCCGAGGTCGTGGCGCACCCCGCAAGCATGCCTGCCAAGAAAAGCACGGTGCAACAGCGTAACAGCATGGTTAGGGTTGCACTTTGCATAGATTTCCTTTTTTTTAATAATTCAAAACAAAGTGAGCGCGCCTGTTCTTTGCCCATGAAGCTTCATCATGCCCCATGGCGACAGGGCGTTCCTTGCCGTAGCTGACAGTTGTAAGCTTCAGGTTTGAAGGCCCGGAACCCAGTACGTACTGCTGAGCCGCATGGGCGCGTCTTTCCCCGAGGGCGATATTGTACTCGGTTGTCCCCCGCTCGTCGCAATGGCCTTCTATAGTCACGGCCACCTTAGGGAATCTTTTCAAGAAGGCGATTTTTTCATCCAGGACCTTTTTGGCCGGTTCCGTGAGAGCATAAGAGTCGTAGTCGAAGTAGACATCCTGGTTTTCGAAAGCCCTGGCCCTGTCGAGAAACTCTCTTTTCTCAGCTTCAGAGGTAATGCCAAGTTTGCTCCACTTGGCCTCGTCGAGTCCCGGCCCAGCGGGGGGCATCTGCCCATACTCTCCGCCGGGGGCGCCATAGCCGGGCGGAGGAGGAACATTCTGCTTCGAACATGCGCTCATTGCAGCTAGAGCCGCGAAGATCGTCAAAACGAGAAAAACGGCCTTTTTTCTTTTCATTCCTTTTCCCTCCTGTTACGGATTTCGGATACCGGCAAAACCCCGGCACAGCCAAAACCGACCCCTCGAAACGCCGGACCGACACCCGTCACCCGACTTCCGTCATCGATTCCTTCTGGGTGACCAGTCAGGCAGCTGCTGCGCCCCACTCTGGCGCGTGAGCTGCCAATCGCCGGTCCCATTCGAATACGTTATTCGAATTGCAGTTTCCCCCTGCTTGCTGGAACTGTATACAATCATTCGCCCGTCCGGCGACCAGCGCGGACTTTCGTTTCTGCCTCCAAACGTGAGCGCGTGATTCCCATTGCCGTCAGGGTTTATGAGGAAGATATTGAAATCGCCTTCTTGCCTGCTGCTGTATGCAATGCGGTCACCCTTGGGCGACCAGGCCGGCGAAACATTATAATCGCCGCTGAATGTGAGGCGTTTTTTTTGCCCTGTCGCAACGTCGAAAATATATATTTGCGGGCAGCCGGATTCGTTGGAAACATAGGCGAATTTCTGGCCGTCCGGGGACCAGGATGGAGATACGCTTATCGAAGAGCCGAAGCCGACTCCGCATTTCTTTATCATCTGGCCTGCCGGACTCACCAGGTAGATGTCCTGCACTCCATCTTTGCTCAGGGCGACGGCCAGTTCGTTTCTTCCGGGTCTCCATGCCGGAGCGATGTTCATCCCCGGAAAACCGCTGATAAGGTACCTGGAATTGTTCGACACATTTATGCCATAGACTTTGGGCGCACCGTCCCTGTAGCTCACAAAAGCGATCTGAGTCTGGTCCGGACTCCACGACGGCGAAAGCGCGATGCTGTTGTCCCTGGTTACCTGCACTGGATTGTTTCCGTCGAAATCGCAGTAGAAAATCTCCTTGGCGCCGCCAACGCTCTGAACGTAAGCAATCTTGGTGTCAAACACCCCGCGCTCGCCTGTCACCATAAGCATGATATCGTCAGCAAAAGCGTGCACCATCTGCCGCCAGGCTCTAAGCTCGCCGGCGTAGGTCCTGGGCGGTCCTACCATTTTTCGGCCAGCTATATCGAAGAGGCGCCCGTCCAGCCGGATTGAATTACCCTGGGCCTCGTAAGAGCATCGGGCCAAAAAAGCCGCCCCCAGCCGCTTCCAATCCCCGAACTTGATCTGGGCTGTATCTACTCCCATCGCCTGAGGGTCTTCGAGAAACCCCATGGGGTCCAGGGGCCGAAAAACACCTGAGATGTTGAGATCGTTCGAGAGAAGATCGCTCATCTCGCGGGCCAGTTGGGTCTGCTCCCGGGAGACGTACTTGAAATCCGGGACTGCGATCGGAATTCTCTGTATGGCGGACGGGTTTATTATTAATGTTGGAACTTCCTCAGCCAACAAGGTTCGGGCTAAACCGAGCAAAGCCAAAGCCAGCAAAAGAATGGATATAATTGCGGCAATCTTTGAATTAAACTGTTGACTCATGACTACGGACAAAAACCTTTCTTTCCTTTCAGGATACCCCTCGCGGGCTGAATTTGAGCCTGAAACCCTGTTTCGAACGATCCATTGCCGGGGGTATCGCAGGTATATCGGCATTTTGAATTGCCCGCACGGCCGCGGCATCGAGGAGACTGTTTCCGGAGGGCTTCTCGATCTGGAGACTGAGCACCTTTCCGTCCCTGTTCACCACTATCGCGGCGGTCGTCTCTACATCTCCGATATTCTGATCGGGAATCTCGAACTTCTGTCTTATCGCCTCCGTAACTTTTGCATAATAAAGCTGCTCGATGGAGAAAGTTCCGCTTCCTTCAGGAGACCCGAAAGAGCTGCCCTGCGCCGCGCCTTTGGTTCCTGCTTCGGCTGCTCCGGTCGGCGTCCCGCGCGCCATCTTTTCACTGCCCGGCCGGGTGCCAGCCGGGGGCGGGCGAACCTGGACATCAGGCTGCGGCTCCGCTTGCCTGGCCGATGCCGTCGAGGTATGCGGAATCAGTTTCTGTGAGGCAATCAGCTTATCGAGGTTTTTTTCGATAGCTTCAAGGCTCTGGGGCTTTTCAGGCGCAACGGGAATTTCTTTGGGTTCCATCTTTTTGATCTGCGATTCCGGCTTTATTGCCTCCTCATCTACTGTCAGGCGCTTTATCGGAACGACCGCCTCGGATTTTTGGCGCGCCTTTGCCGTATTAGCTGCATCTTTGGAGACTTCGGTCGGCGCAGCCGCTTTGGGACTGCCCTTGGGCTCCGGGGAACCGATTCCAAGGTCTTTCAGCGACACCAGGTTAACCGTGCAGTACGGCGGCTTCAAAGACTTGTGCGGCATCACCAGCGCCCAGATAAAGACCGAGCTGAAAGCCAGCAAATGAACCAGAACCGAGACCCCGATCCCTGCCGCAAGGTCTTTTCTTGGAGTTTTCTTCCGAGTTAGCGTCAGAAGTTCCATCCCTCACCCCTGGGTGAGTGACAAAGTAAAAAGTAAAAAGTAAAAAGCGGATGGAAGAATCTTCATTCCTGCCTCTTCAGTAGTTTAGCTTACTTATACTTATAGCAAGTTGCGTTCAAGATTGGGCGGGGGTAAACCCCTGCACCTCAACCCTACCTGGGGGAGGGGGAGCGCAGCGAATGCGTCGCGCGATGTATGCCCTCCCGATCACATCGATCTTGAACGCAATTATTCATGATGCCTAGCCTCACCCGCGAAGCATGAAAATGGTATTTTCAAGGTAAGTTGGTATCAAACCTTTTTACTTTTGCCCTTTCAGGTCCTGCCCTTGGCCTTTTGACGAGCACTTGGCGGATTTTTCGCCGGCTCGGTCACCATTCCAATCTGGTCGATTCCAGCCTCTCTTATCAGTCCCATGACCTCCATTACATACCCATAAGGAATCTGCTCGTCAGCCCGCAGAAAAACTCCCCTTCGATCCATTCCGTTTGCGGTGATGGCAGCCAGCTTGGATTGCAGTTCGCCTGCTTCCACCAGGTTATCATTGATATAGATCCTGCGGTCCTGTGTAACCGTGACCACCAGCCGTTCGTCATCAGTGGGGATGGCCGGCGCCGAAGTCTCAGGAAGCTTCACATCGACTCCCTGTGTCATCATTGGCGCGGTCACCATGAATATGATGAGCAAGACGAGCATCACGTCTACAAGCGGCGTAACGTTGATGTCGGAAATCATTGTCTTGGAGTCCCCGTTGGCTTGCATCGGCATCTTCCCTTCAAGTTCAATCCTGCGCCATAAATTTTTGTTCAGGCGCCTGGGCCGGCGCCGTTTCCTCCTGTCTGCCCTTGCGCATCAGGTCGCGTTTGAGCATATTGAGGTAATCGGCGGCAAAATGGCTCATCTCGTTTTCGATTTGCGTGATTTTAGTTGAGAAATGATTGAAGGCCACAACTGCCGGAATCGCCGCCGCCAAACCGATCGCAGTGGCAACCAGCGCTTCCGAAATGCCTGGGGCAACGACTGCCAGGTTGGCCGCTCCCCTCAGGCCTATCTCCTGGAAACTCGTCATGATGCCCCAGACCGTTCCAAACAGGCCGATAAAAGGCGCAGTACTGCCGGTGGTGGCAAGCAGAGGCAAGAAGCGCCCCAATCTTTGCCGCTCCGAAGTCATCCCTCCCTGAATCGCCCGCTCGACATTCTCGAGCAGGACTTCGGGGTTTGCAGACAGCTCCAGCAGGTTCCTTGTTTCCAGTGATTTGCCGACCCTGCTCAGTTCGGCGTACCCCACCCGAAAAATCTCCGCCAGATGGCTGTCGGCGAGCTTTTCGCTGTCCCGGTAGAGCGCGGAGTAGTTTTTGCGTTGTCTGAAAAGGGATATGAATTCAGCCGATTCCCGGCGCGCCCGACTGACCGTGCGGTATTTGAGCACTATGACGCACCAGCACGCAACCGAAAGGACCACAAGGACCAACAGCACAAATTTGACCATCGGTCCTGCATTAAAGATCATGTCAACGACGGTGTCTCCGGTTCGCCGGTAGGGCGAAACGAGATCGGCAGCGTATGCTGCTTTTGCCAGCAATAACTGAGCAAACATTAATTTTTATCCTTAGGCTGCATCGACTTGACGATTTCCACAATGTTCTGCAAGGCCGCTGCGGCGGGTTCCATAATATGCAATTCCGTCAGCCAATGCGACATCTCGGAAGCCGCCGGATTTATTTCCAAAATATGGGCCCCGTTTCTCCTGGCAACCAGTGGGAGTTCAGAGGCAGGAGCAACGCTTGCAGAAGTGCCTACCACGAGCATCAGGTCGCACGTCCGCGCCGCCTCAAACGCGCGGGCATACGCTTCCAGAGGTATTCCCTCACCGAACAGGACAACGTCCGGCCGAATCGGTCCACCACACGTGCACAAAGGCGGAAGTGTTTCCAGTGAGACATCCTGTCGAAGAAAAGGCTTCAGGCAGTCGTCGCAGTGCATTTGGCGGAAGTTTCCATGAAATTCTACGACGTTGCAACTACCGCCCCTTTGATGGAGGCTGTCAACATTCTGGGTGATGACCACCTTTATGATACCAAGCCTTTCGAGCTCTCCAAGGGCAATGTGAGCTTGGTTCGGGTTGGCCCTATCGGCAAGAGCGCCCATCTCCATGAGCAGTTTCCATACCTTTGCAGGATTTGCGCGGAAAGAGTCGATGTGTCCGTATTCAAACGGATCGTACCTGGCCCAAAGCCCTTCCTTGCTCCTGAAATCAGGTATTCCGCTCTCAACCGATATACCTGCGCCCGTAAACGCGACGGCATACCGGCTTTGCATGAGAAGATTGGAGAATTCCCGGTATTTATCCATATTTCACCAGAATGATAAAATTTTCTGGACTTCAGCGGCGCGTAATCGTAGTTCCGCAGCAAAAGCTTGTCAAGAAGTCCGGCGAGTTTCTTGAGACCTGCCTACCTGTAGAGCTTGAGCTTTTGCCCGATGCGTATTTTATCTCCTGCAATATTGTTCCAGCCGCAAATCTGCTGTTTGGTCAAATTGTATTTAGCAGCGATCGAACCCAGCGTCTCACCTCGTGCAACTTTGTGGACCAAAACTATTGGTTTGTACTCCGATTTCCAGACCTCCACTCCCTTCTCGAACCTCTTTGCGCTGCCTTCCGGAACTCGTATGGTGAGGCCTCCCGTTGGGATCACGTCTGAGACCAGGCAGGGATTGAGCATCTTGAGTTCCCTGTATGTAACCCCGGCAGTCTGCGCCGCCGCAGCAATCGGCATTGGACCGGGAAGGTTGAGGGTTACCCGTTCGAACAGAATCGGTTGATAGCCTGCGCCTTTGGGAAGATGATAGCCGTACTTTCCGGGGTTTTCCAGGACCTCCTTTATGGCCAGTATCCTGAATACATAGCGCTCCGTTTCCAGGGGAAGTTTTAGAAGATAATAGCTGTTGACGTTTTGTTTGCCGATTTCAGCCTGAATGCGTTTCTCCCCGCAGTTATAGGCGGCAACGGCGAGGGTCCAGTTCTGAAACAAATCGTGCAGGTCCTTCAAATACCCGAATGCCGCCGTGGCAGATTTCTCCTGGTCATAGCGTTCATCTACGAGCGAAGACTGTGCTATGCCGTAGCAGGCGGCCGTGTTGGCCATAAACTGCCAGGGGCCGACGGCGCCGGAATGTGAAACGGCGGAAGTCATCAGATCGCTTTCCGCAACGGTTACATATTTAAGATCGTCCGGAAGGCCCCTGGCAGTCAGTTGCTTTTCGATCCAGGGGAAATAGCGCTCTATCCTTTTGAGCCACAGGTAAACCTGCGCATGGCTTTGAGTAACGATTGTAAACTCCCGGTCAAACCTTTCGCGAACGTCGGCGGACCCCAGCGGCACCGCCTCCCCGCAAAGCTCCGCCTTCTCGGGAAGCTCGAAGCAGGGCACAACCCAGGTTGGAGCAGGGGGCCTGGAATCTACTTCACCCAAGACCCCGGCTCCATAGAACCCCACCAACAGGATCGAAACCAGGGCCAGCACCCCGATTCTGCATTTCCTCTCAAGCGGCATTGTCAGACTCCTGTGCGATTCAGTTCTGAGGATGGCTGTTTTTCAAGTCGTTCATCCTCACCAAGAACTTTTCGGGCGACATGGCTTCCATAACGCGCAAATCTATCCTCTCATTGCCCCCGGGTTCAAGAAAGATGACTGCCGGTATTCCCTGAACGCCATAGCCGTGCGCCAGTTTTTCCTCCGCTCCGGCGTCTGTGCGGGTGAAATCGGCCCTTATCATGATGAAATTTTTGGCGGCGAGGATAATGGAGGGGTCACGGAAGGTGATCCGGTCCATATGCCGGCAGGAGGGGCACCAATCGGCGTAGAAATCAAGAATGACCGGCCTGCCCGATTGTTTGGCTTCGGCCAGCGCGCTCGCCGAATAAGGGACCCATTTCAGGCCTTCAGTGGGAATTGCATTCCAGATAATTGCGCATGCAAGACCGGCGCAAGCCGCCGCGACGCCCTTTTTTACCCATTTGAAGGCGGTGGAGCGGACCTGGGTTCGATCTATCCAGCCCAGGTGAATCCCGGCCCCCAGAGCAATTGCAGAATGAAAAGCCGTTGCGGCGATGCCGGGCATTATAGGAGCGACGAAATAAGCTGCGGCGCCAATCAATACCCATCCCATTAATTTACGGACCCAAAGCATCCAG
>DASPQK010000200.1:0-9804 GCA_035624985.1 Syntrophobacteraceae bacterium
TGCCGGTGTTGTGCGCTCCCCAGGCCGCACGTCCGACAGGTTCCGGTCGCCGATACCCGCGATCGAGTCGTCACCCTGAGCCAGGCCAATCAGGACTCGGGCTGCGCCGCGAATTCGCCCGTCGGCGTAGAATACAAAGACTCTGGCGTCCGTCTTGTCGACAATTACGAATGGCATGCCGCCATTGTCGCCTGAATCGACGACCCAGTCTGCCACACGCTGGGCGTTGCGGGACCTGGGCTCCCCTTCGAAGCTCGCCCTCCTGGGTTCATGCGCCTGGATGGGTTGCGCATCATTTGTTGAAAGAACCGCTGTAGCTCGATGCTCAGCCGAAGGCGTGCCGGAAACAACGGATTGGTGGTGGGCGCAACCGATCGCCAACAGTCCAGCACAAAGTCCTCCGGTTACGCTTGATGCGAGTGTTCGCATCATCCGTGAAGGCTTTGCGAACCGCGACGCCGCCAAAAGACGCAGCCTGAACCTTCTAATACCTTTCGTCATTCCGTGTCACGCCCATCGACATGTTTCTCCACCCGCAAATGCAAGTGTAGCCCTGCCTCGTGTTCTATCCTGGAGGCAGGGCCGTGGTGGCGGTCTAGTTGCGGTCCTTTTTGGGCGGAGGAGCCGGCGGAGGCGGAGGCGGAGGCGCCGGCGTTACTACCGCAGGCGCTGAGGGAGCAGGGGCCTGCTCTGCCGCCTTCTGCTGGCCACAGGGGAAACATGTGCAACCAGCAATATACATAAAGATGCCGGCTGCAAGTAATACCATCCCGAATAATCTTTTTAGCATAGTGCACCCCTTTGGTTGATTTGTTAACAATCCTCTCTGATCGATGGCCTACCCATAGAATGACCGGTTCGGCAATTCCGCTGGTTCCAGCCGCTTAGGGCGGATCATCCTGCGCCTGTCCCTTCCTCCTGACACCGGGACAACTCACTCTGCACATTTTGTTATGGTGAATCTTGTGGCGCCGATCCTTGAGACGATGACTTGGTACTACCTCCCCCGGATCTTGTCAAGGAAGAAGCCCGCTGACGGCAAAATTTCAGTCTCGGGGATCCGTTCCGTCATAACCTGCGGTAATCCGCTCCAGCCGCCGCCCGAGCGCCCAAATCGCTGCGCCCCCGCCCATGCCCAGCCCGGTAAGCATTAGGAAAAAAGCTTCCCCCGGCATCCGCTCCCAAAAGATACCGAGAAATCCCGATAAGTAGTTGCCAAAAAAGCTCGACAGGAACCATATCCCCATCATCATCGAAACTATCCGCCCCGGCGCGGCCTTCGTCACCAGCGAGAGGCCGATAGGCGACAAATAAAGCTCGCCGATAGTAAGAATGAAGACCGTCCCGGCAAGCCAGGCTGCGCTTCTGCGCTCCTCCGGCCCCGTACTGTGCGCGGCGGCAATCATGACCGCATAGGCCGCGCCCGCCAGAAAACACCCAAGGGCCATCTTCCGGATGCTTGAAGGCTCCAATCCCCGTCGTGACCGCCTCGACCAGAATATGTTGAGAAGTGGAGCCAGCAAGAAAATCAGGAATGGATTGAACGCCTGGAACCATGTCGAAGGGATGTCCACGCCAAAGAAGTTCCAGTTCGTGTTCCGGTCGGCCCATAGTTGCAAAGTGTTGCCTTGCTGCTCGTATATCCCCCAAAAGACGATATTTAACGCACAAAGCAGCATAAGCGCCCAGACCCGCCTCCATTCCTCATTTGTTAGCGGATTCCTCTTTCGTGACTTTCCCGCCGTCCCCATGAGCAGGTCGGGGGCAAGAGCGCGCTGACCGAGCAGGTAGAGGCCCAGGCCCGCGACCATACCGGCTCCTGCCGCCCCGAAGCCGTAATGCCAGCCAAGCCGCTGCCCAAGCGTGCCGCAAACCAGCGGAGAAAAAAAAGCGCCGAGATTGATTCCCATGTAGAAAATTGTGAAAGCGCGGTCACGGCGCGGATCGCCCGGAGGATAGAGACTTCCAACCTGTGTAGAGATGTTCGGCTTGAAGGCCCCGTTGCCAAGGATCAGGAACAGGAGCGCCGGGAAGAAAAGCCGCTCGACGGCCATCAGAAAATGGCCGATCGCCATGAGCACCGCACCGAGAATCACGGCGCGGCGCTGGCCGATCACCCTGTCGGCAAGCATCCCCCCGAATAGGGGGGTCAGGTAGACCAAAGCGGTGTAGAGCCCATAGATCTGCGAGGAGAGCGGCTGTGGCGCGAGCGGCCCGAAGATCGCCTCGAACCCCCTCCTAACAAGGCCAAACCCGAGCACCCGCTGCCCGACGTCGGGGTGCAGGAACAGGTGGTCGACCATATAAAGGACCAGAAGCGAGCGCATTCCGTAGTAGGAGAATCGCTCCCACATCTCGGTAAAGAAGAGCACAAACAGGCCGGCCGGATGCCCCAGGATGGTGCGCCCGCGCTCGACCTCGGCGGGCCCTGATTGCCGCTGTCGGTTGATTCCTTTCACCCTTAGTCCCTATTAGGCACACTCGTAAATTTGTTGAAGTCCTTGACAACACCCGAAGCCGGAGAAGCTAGCCTGGCGGGTGCCTGGGCCGGCCCTTGCAGTTGTCATGTCTGCAACCCTCCATTTGCTCTTGTGCTGAATGGCCGCTGTGTTTTACGCTGCGTCAAGCATCAAAGCAAGAGGGATCACATCCACCGAAGAGCAAATGCCCTTCATTTTCATCACGCCGAACCTTGCTGGATGCTCCCTCACCACACGTCGGCAAAAGTAAGCCGACATTCCTTGGAAATTACTGGCATCTTGGATCGACTGTCTGATATGTTATTTATTGTTTGAGGTATCTGCGAAACGAAGGGAAAGCGTTCCCTTGCTTCTATCCCTCGTTGGCAGTCGGTCAAATCAAACTTCTTCCGGAGTTATCAATTTAGTGGGATTTGCCGGGGAGGACCGGCGGATGAATCTGTTTGAAGTTGCGCGAGCCAACGGGCCACGCCTGGAAGAGAGGGGGGCGGAGATTCTGTCCTCTTTGCACCCCGAGTCCCGGCGCAAGATCGAAGAGTTCCGGATATGGATTTTCGAAGAAGCAAGGGTTTCTATTAATTTGCCGCCGGCGGTCCTCGCTGAATTGACTTCAGGCGAGACCTATCGGAATATCTACGAATCGGCCGCGGAACAAGCTGTGCTGTCAGGCCGCCAAAAGGACGAGATTCTTCGCGAGCGACTCGGGAAGTATTATAATCGAAGAATCGCCTTCGATATGGCGTTCTCTAACAGTGAGAAATTCCGTTACGGTGTCCTCAACGCCGGAGGGGCCGGGCTTACAGCTAAGTTCGGGGTCTTTTGCGCGGTCCTGAACAAGGATTTTTTGGAGCCGTCCGAAGATATGGCCTATCTTCCGAATGACAGCTTGGTCTGCTGCTTTGACGAGCTCGGGGTGTTTGATAAGAACAGGGCAAAGCGACTGGCTGCATCAAATTCCCACCGGCACTGGTTGGCTACGATCAAACATGCTGTCGCTGTGCAGGGCATTCCTAAAGAATTGTGGGTGCAGGATATAGTGAAAGACGACGATTATATTGAAGCAATTTTTACGTCTCCTGTATCCTTGGAATCGCTCGGCGAAGTGAGAATATTGAAAACGAGATATGATGAACTATGGCATATGGCTTTTGACGATCTGGCTCGCAAGCGGTCCGACGCTGAGAAGGCATTGATGAAGGCATTCGCGAGAATTCTGAAAGCGGTTCGCGAAGGCCGGATTTCTTTGGAGGTTTTGCCGTGAAGATCACCTTGCTTGCGTATTCCGAATTCGACGGTAGCGCCATCATAAAATTAGACGGCCGTTTGGAGTTGGTGCGCCCTCCCTTTAAGTCGGGCAATATAGCGTCTCTTGACGAAAAGGACCTTAGGTACGCAATACTCCATTTGGGCTTCTTGTCGTCTGCGCTCGAATACGATTCCTGGGTGGCCCTTATCGAATTTCTAAACGATAAAGTTCGCGAAGCTGGCAAGATTCGCGGTGATGACCTCTCGGATGTCGATGTATTGAGGACTCTCATCGATGTGGCCCCACACGAAGCTCTCGAACGCTACCTGGATCGCGTGCGTGATGAATTCATCCCTTCTCGGAAACTCGACCACGCGGAGTCAGTGCTTCTAACCATGATCGAATCGGATGCGGTAAGAGAGTCAAAGACGCTGACACAAAAGATCACTCAGTTGTTGCGGTCCGTCATGGAGGCCAGGCATGCTTCCCTTGTCCGAAAATACAGGCATGAAGACTCGTTATTCGAGAGCTTGCAAAGAAAGGGACGCCTCGACGAAGCCCATGCCATGGGGGACCGTATAAGGCGAACGCAATCCGTTTTCGCCTTCGCTGATTAGGAGCGTCCATGCAGACGATCACATTCTTCTCGTATAAGGGAGGCACGGGCCGGTCCTTAGCCGTGGCCAATGCAGCCTGCTATTTGTCTCAACTCGGCTTCAAGGTGGCTGTCCTGGACTTCGATCTTGAAGCGCCGGGCATGCACTACAAATTCAGTACGGCCATGGACGGCTCTCCTGTAAGCGTGAGCCAGGGGGTCGTTGATTATCTATTTAACCTTATCATCAAGGGCGAAAGACCTGAAAGAATCATAGATTACGTAGCGGAGGTCCAGGTGTTTGGCGGCGACTATTTCCCCGTCTTTCTCCTTCCGGCCGGGAAGGTCCCATCCGTTAGCTATTGGGAAAGACTTAGCCAATTGGACTGGCATGCGCTCTTCTATGCCCCCAATGCAAAAGGCGTTGAACTCTTTCTGGATTTCAAAGGCCGCATCGAAGAAGAGTTGGCGCCCGACTTTTTGTTGATTGATACCAGGACCGGGGTTACGGAAATGGGAGGAATAGCGACGACTATTCTGCCCGACGCGGTCGTCTGTCTCCTCCTCTACAACCGTGAGAACCTGGAAGGCGCCAGGGCGGTCCTACGCAGTCTGAAGCGGTCGCTGCGCCAAAACATGAAACAGCAAGTCAAGCTGGTGGCTGCCGTGAGCAGGCTGCCGGAATCGGATGACTACGAAGTCGAACATAGGATTTTGGACCAAATAAAGTCTTTTCTCATAGAACCTGCAGAGGACCTCGAAGACACACTCGATTTAAACGAAATTTTTGTTTTGCACTCAGAACCAGCCCTTCAATTACGTGAATCACTCCGCGTAGGCAAGGGCATGAGCCTGGACGACTCAATCCTGCTGAGGGATTATCTCCGATTATTCTCCCAGATTGTCCCCGGCGCTATGATAGAACCGAGAATCGGCGGCCTTTTGCAATCCGCGAGGGAAATGATCTGGAGCGACCCCGAGGGAGCAACGCAAAGGGTTAACGAGCTGGCCGAGTTCTGGGGGCATCCCCAAGGCTATATTGAGTTGTTAAGATTCTATGTAATACGCAACATCAGAGGAGAGCCTGCTCTAAAGCTGGCGGAAAGGTACTGGGAACTGACTCATGATGCAGGGCAACCCTTTTTACAGGCCCTGGTAGGAACTTCCTTCAAGGAAGTCTACCAATGGGGCTCGGACTGGAAGCCCAATCTGGATTTTATCGACAATGTATGGTCAGCCGGTGGCAAAGGGGATGCCACATTGGGGAGAAATTTAGCCAAATCCTATGATAATTTCGAGAAACCAGGAAAAGCAGCAGACATTTACCTGCAACTAATAGAGATCAACGGCGATGCGAAGCAGGTCGGAAGGTGCATAGATTTGCTCTTGGAGGCAGACAGGCCAAAGGAAGCTGAGCGATTAATAGAGCGATTCAAAGATTCAGCCGGCTCGGAGCCCGAATTTATTTCCGCTTGGGCCGGTTACTGTCTGAAGCAAGACCACCCTGGCTACCTCGAGACCCTTTCACAGGAGCCTTTTATTTCGATACTGCTGCAAAACCGCCCAGATCGCGTAATTAGCGTCCTAAGAAGGACCGGCAAGCAAGACACGATAGAGAGATACGCCAGCCGGGTCAGATCTTTGCTGGGTGATGCCATCCAGGAAAGAGATTATGACCAAATACGTGAAATTGCCATATTTTACTCGGAGTTAGGACGACTGGAAGAAATATTGGACGAGATTAAAAGATCACTGCCAGCAGAGTTTGTTTATGACGTGCTTAGGGAAGTGCGCTACAGGCGTCTGTAAGATTCATTCAATCCAACATGACCTGAAAAACCGGACCTCAAGACCGGTTTACAAACTCGCCTTGCCGCTTCGAGCGACGCAAATCTCCCTCCGCGCCTGATTCCTTAAGATTCTTGCCGAGGCCGCTGCGGAGAGAAGGACATTCGCAGTCCCAACATCGGCTCGCCCCGCTCACGGCGTGTCTTCGCCGCGCAGGTTTTGCCCATAAATAGTCTCATCCACAAGAGCGCAGATTATATGCCCGACCGTGATATGACACTCCTGCACCCTGGCCGTGACCGGGGAGGGAACATGAAGGATGATGTCGCAATACAGGTCCATCTCGGTCTCGGAAAGGCCGGCCAGACCCAATGTCAGGACCCCGTTGTCCCGTGCCCACCTGAGCGCCCTGATGACGTTGCGCGACCCCCCGCTCGTGCTTATCCCTAAAGCGATGTCCCCGGGCTGGGCCAAAGCCCGCAGTTGCTTTGCAAATACGTCGTCAAAATCGTAGTCGTTTGCGATGCTCGTAAGAACCGACGTATCCACCGTGAGCGCCATCGCAGGCAAAGGCGGCCGCTCTATCTGAAAACGGTTAACGAACTCGGCAGCCAGGTGTTGCGCATCGGCAGCGCTGCCGCCGTTGCCGAAAAGAAAGAGCCTGCGCCCGGCAAGTAATGCCCGGCTGACCAGCCCGGCCATCTCGACAATAATCTCTTTCGCCCCGCTGCAAAGAGCCTGTTTTACCTGGATGCTTTCCTGAAACATCCGCTCGGCGGCAAGCAGGGATTTTTCGCTCTCCATCCGGCCCGTATCCTATCTCTTGCTGATTTGACCCGGCAACATCAGCTGACTGGGCATCAGAACCATGGTTTGTCCTCGGGGGTCTGGCTGCCCGTTCCCATTCCCGGAACCGTCTTGCCGCCCCCGCCCGTACCGGACCCCTTTTGTACGCCGGCGCGCATGGACGGTCCACCCTTTCCCTTGGTCCCGGTCAGAGAATCCCTCGTGCCGCCCTTACCTCTGCGCGGCCCCTCTTTCCCGCCGCCTGCATGCAATCCCGGCTGTCGATAAGTCCCCGGCTGTCCGTAAGCTCCCGTCTGAGCGCCCGTAATGCCGCCTCCACCTGCACCTGACCCCATTTGCCCGCTGATGCCGAAGAATGTCCCAAGCTGTTGGTAAGTTCCCGTCTGAGCGCCCGTAATGCCGCCTCCACTTACACCTGACCCCATTTGCCCGCTGATGCCGAAGAATGTCCCAGGCTGTTGGTAAGTTCCCGTCTGAGCGCCCGTAATGCCGCCTCCACCTGCACCTGACCCCATTTGCCCGCCGCTGCCCACCAAAGGCCCCGGTTGTCCGAAAGTCCCCGTCTGAGTGCCCGTACTGCCGCCTCCACTTATACTCGACCCAATTTGCCCGCTGATGCCGAAGAATGTCCCAGGCTGTTGGTAAGTCCCCGGCTGAGCGCCCGTAATGCCGCCTCCACCTGCACCTGACCCCATTTGCCCGCCGCTGCCCACCAAAGGCCCCGGCTGACCACTACCGCCTATACGCACCGGACCGACACCGCCCACACCAGGCCCCGGCTGACCACTGCCGCCGACGGAAGGTCCCGGCTGTCCGTAAGTTCCCGTTTGAGGGCCCGTGATGCCGCCTCCACTTATTCCTGACCCCGTCTGTCCTCCGCTGCCCGCCGGCGGTCCCGGCTGCACATTAAACCCTGTACTTACAAGGCTACCGCTGCCTAAACAAGGCTGTGGCCCTCCATTCATCCCTATGCCGACCGGCCCGACACCGCTCGCACTGGACGCAATCGGCCCGGCGCCGCCCAAGCAGGGTTGTGGCCCTCCATTAGTCCCAATACCCGCCGGACCGACGCCGCTCGGGCCGGAACCCCTTTGTCCGCCGCCGCCCACAAGAGAACCTGACGGGCCTTTGGTCCCGGTTTGCGTACTCGTCTGCGCGCCGCCGTAGCTTCCGTTTACCGAAAATGTGCCGCCTGAAGGGCCGTTGGCGCCGGCTCCAGGACCCATTGACGCCCCACCGTAGCTGCCGCTTACCGGGCCTGTGGTGACTGGGGTGTTTGTGGGGCCTGGGGGCGTCACTTGCACAACTTGGCCCAGGCAGGCTGAAGCAAACAAAAATGTGATTGCAATCATAACGATAATAAATTTCAATACCTTATGATTCATCGCCGCCTCCAGTATGCTGAGACACACGACAATTTGCAAATTAAAGACACTGTTATCATAAAGCGCAATAATGCATCAAGTCGGGCGCGGCCAATCCGAACTGCTCTCCGGGGTCCAGTTCCGCCCTGAAAAGTTTCCGGCGCAACCCCTGGACCTGTAAAACATTACGATTTCGCAATCGAACATGCAAGCGATATCTCAGTGAGATGCCGCTGAACCGCATACATACTAACAAAACTTAACAAATCTCCTGTTGACGCCGTGGTTCGGAGGTGCATAGTGAAGAAAGCGTTTTTTGCCAGTTGACGCTCTGTCTCCGAAGGTATAAAAGGGATGTCAAAATCTTCTTTTGGGGCAATATGACTTAAAACGGGGGGGAGACTCGTTCCTTGGCCGTCCATAGCGTCAAGAGGCATAAGGCGGGTTCCGTAGATGAGAAATCAAGCCCATATGTTGGAATTGTTGATATACGACAATATTGCCACGTCCCTCTGATGAAAATGGGGTGAGGAGCTATCTCGGCAGATCGTGTCGGGCAGGCGCCAATTCGCCTGCCGGGCGATTACACCGCCATAAGGCCTGTGATGTGCCCCAAGCCCGTATGTAATCGAGTCTGCGGAGCTGTATCACCTGACGGGCTGCTGGGATCGCGCCGCCGCTTGTTTGCGCTCCCTCGCCGGCGGGGTAGCTTTTTGAAAGGAATCACCAATGAAGTTAACACCCGCTTTCCTGTTGCCTGCCTGCATTTTGGTTCTCACATGCGGTTGCGGCTCCCAATGGGACCAGCGAATGGTGGTGGGAAGCACAGGACCTGTCATGGAAATTCGAGCCGGAAGGTACTCGACTCCGCCTCAACAAACTGGGCAGGTCCCGGCCGTGCCTGACCCCCAGGTGAGGCGGGCGCAATTGCAGGAGCAGTTGATGAAAATGTCGGCCGCGCTGCCGATGAAGTCTTTCAAGGATTACGCGGTAGGGCCCGAGGATGCGCTTCAGGTCACCTTCCTTGATTATGACAAACTCAGTGCGCTGGTGCGGGTAGACGGCCAGGGCCAAATCAGGCTCCTGCTCGTGGGCGATGTCAAGGTGGGCGGCCTGACGCCGACCGAAATAGCGCATAAGCTGACCGATCTGTACCGTGACGGGGGCTATCTCACAAACCCGCAGGTAATGGTCACCGTCCAGGAATACAGGGCCCAGAAGGTGGCGGTCACCGGGGCGGTAAGCCAACCTAACTACTACCCGCTGATCGGTCCGCGCACCCTGCTCGAAGTGCTCGGCATGGCCGGCGGGCTCTCCCCCCTGGCTGGAGATATTGTCCACATCATGAGGCCGCGCAACCCTTCGCAGGACCCCGCGCAGGGGACTCAGCAGCAGGGCTTCGAGGCGGACACCATCGTAGTGGATTTAACCCGCCTGCTGCTCAAGGACGAGGTTGCACTGAACGTTCAGATCCGGAACGCAGACGTGGTCTTCGTTCCTTTCGCCCGAAGCGCCTTTGTCATT
>DASPQK010000201.1:0-4336 GCA_035624985.1 Syntrophobacteraceae bacterium
CGTTACGGTATGACGCAAAATCTGCTTGATGCAATTAAACCCGTCAAAATCCGGTATGAGGGGGATGCAAAACGTGAAGCCTTTAGCAGGGTCAAGCGCGAGTCATATGATGAAATTATTAATAATGGTGGTTCTATGCGCAGTTATGGCTTGCATATACCGCCTCCACAGCGGGCGAGGTTCTGGCGTGATAAGCAGGGCAGGGTGCATAAAACTCAAGCCGTGCCAAAGAATCTCGGCACTAATTTCTTGGATAAACTCAATCGTGCGATGGATCGGGTAGAAGCAGACCAAAAATTCAATGAAGAACTTGATAATGCCATCAAGCCTTCTGAATTTCCGTTTTAAGGGGGGGCATATGCAAACAGCAGACAAATATTACAGCCTCCCGGAAACTGGCCTTGTAAGGCTTCCTCAGATCATTGGCGATAAAAAGCATGGCATTCCGCCGGTAATTCCTGTCAGCAAGTCAACATGGTGGGCTGGGGTGAAGTCTGGCCGCTATCCTCAACCCATCAAGCTTGGTGAAAGGACAACATGCTGGAGGGTGCAGGATATAAGAAAACTCATTGAATCGGAATGTGTTGTTTAACCATTGTTTTTTGGGTGTATTAATGGGTGTATCATGCCAAAAACCTATTATTGAAAATTGCTATATTACAGTAAGTTGTGATATCGGTTACATCCCGGCTCCGGCACCAAGCAATAATCCAAGGAAGACCGATGAAGTATAAAAGCCCCTGAAAACGGGGCTTTTTCTTTTTGTGTTGTCCATCGACGTGAAAAGAATGTCTACAGCCCGGATGCAATCGAGGCGCAGTCAAGTCATGCGCTATCGTCGCGTCTTGCCTTTTGGCTTAACTTTGAACGGCACCGGCCCGAGGTAGTGAAGCTGCCCCGGTGGGGGCACAAGGTTCGGATTCTCCCGGAGCGCGGTTCGACCGCCAAGAGGGATCAACTCCCTCCCTATCTATCGAGGTCCCAGAAAACGGTCGCCGTTGAAGTGTATCAGGTGCTCCGGGACGTCGGCGAGCCAGACCTCGGTGTCCCAGGCGATGTCCTTGGCAAACTTTTTGAACTCCGCCATGTCGGGGAATGCTGATACGTATATTTTCCCGGCTGTGCTTTTGAACATGGCTTCGAGCTCGATGACCCGTTTTTTGGAGACGGGACCGTGGGACGTGACGACCTCAATGAGGAACAGCCAGTTCTTCTCGGCATCGAACAGAACGACATCCGGCAACTTGTCGTGGTCAAACGCAACGCCATGCGCCGCCAGCCTTTCCTTGTCGACGATAAGCAACTTGTCAGCGGTGTCCCCGAGGTAAAGCAAAGTCGAACCCGGTGCGAAGTTCGGGGCGAACTCCTTGATGACAGCGGCTTGCACTTCGTTGTGTTTGCCTGGGGAGAGGCTGAACTCCCGCCCATCGGAGAGTTTGAGGGATATCCTTTGCATTTCCCGTCTTTGCCGGTAAGTTGCGGCAAGGCTCCCCTGATCCTTCTGAAACTTAGCCGCCGCACGCTTCCATGCGCTCGTGCCGAATTTCCGGATTGCAGTCAAGGCGGCTTCCGTGAGCCGGTAATGCGCCTTTGGCGAATTCGTAGGCAGATCGGGAACATCGGGATTGTAGAGGACAACATGCGCCTGCTCGAACTGGTGCAGAACCTGCCGCCTGAAAGTCTCGCGGGTGTTGGGCTTGTATTCCCTGCCGTAGTTGTCCCGTACGAAATACATGATATTCTTCGTGACCGTCTGACTGGTGGCGGTCGCGTTACGCCATTTGGTTTCTTCCTTCACATTGCACAACGACAGCAGGGTGTAGGCGGAGATCTCGTTTTGTTGCGCCGCGGGCAAGCCCAGACCTTCAAGGATGGCTTGCGCGTCTTCCAGCTTTCCCATCATTCCCCCTATTCATCAGAACAGTGCTGACATAGTCATTAAGGATGCCGTTGCTCATCCGTGCTTCCCGAACTTTCGCGCCGATTTGCCGGATGGTTTCAAGCGGCGGCAGCGGGGTGCTCCGCAACTCCGTGGCGCTCACCTGGGTGTTGCCGTTGTAGGTACGGAAATAGTCGTCCAGGATGCGGCAATTCAGGAGCGCGGCAATCCCGTACGCCTCTTCGACGGACAATTCGCCCTTCGGCTTGTGGATGTAGTTGACGTGGTTCTCGAATCCGACAAGGTCGTGCGGCTGGAACTCGCCGGCAATGTATGGGGCGGCGATGAGGCGGCGCTCCTCCTCCTTTGCGCTGAAACGCCGGAGCAGCACATAGTTCTTGTTGGGTAGCAGCAGGTAAGCGCTGTCGTCGTTGCTTACAATATACTGCTGCTTTCTCATCGGGATGGGGTGCCTGACCTGCATCGGCACGACATGCTGCATCCAGAGCAGGGGGGTAGCCTCGTCGCTGGTTATGAACTCGGTGGCCCGGAACGGGACAACGGGACCGGTTGAAATCTCAAAGCCAAAGGCATGCAGGTTTCCATGCCAGGAGTGGACAAGTTCGATAACCTGCTCATCATGGTCGCTGGTCGGGATAAACAGGTGCTTGTTAACGGTGGCGAGATCCACGAGGTCGCGCAGCAAGGCGCTTCTCCTGTGTGACCGGTCAAGAAGATCGCCGACCCCGGCGGAAGACGTTATGGTCGCCCGCCCGGTAGCCTTCCAGCCATCCTGCCTCTTTGCCCGCAGGATCACGTGCTCCTGCAGGACCTCGTCCTTTGCGAAGGCGTCCTTCCGGCTACCGAACAGGTGGATGTGCTCCGGGCGCATCAGGGCAAAGAACCGTTCGCGGAACAACCTGAAATACGGACCGGCGGCGAAGCTCCGCGGCACGATGAAAACAAGCTCCCCACCTGAACGCAGCATGTAGGCGGAAATTGCCATAAATATGGCGTAGATGTTCGGCTGCCCGTGCACGACAAAAGAAGCGGCTTGTGCCCTGGCGTCGGCTTTGTTCAGCTTAAAGTATGGCGGGTTCGAGATGACGACATCATATGGCTCTTCTGTGCAATGGAACAGCGATCCGTCCATGTGATGGGCGTTATCCAACACGAAATCGGCCGTCCTGATGTCGAAGACCAGTTCCGTGCCTCTGGTCGCAAGCCATCGCCTTGCGTAGTCAAGGCACTCGTGGAGCAGTGGCAAAAGGCCCTTGTCGAACTCATAGGCAGTGAGATGGATGTGTGGTGTGCCGACGAGCCTTTCCAGGATGGCGCAGCTCAACACCCCGGTACCGGCTCCCGGATCAAGGACACGGATGCAGTCCTTTTTGGGAGGCGCATACAGTCCCGCCATGAACTCCGCAACCGGCTCCGGGGTCAGATACTGGCCGTGCGTCTTCTTGTGCTCGTCGCTCTTTGTTGCGGCATATTGCCTACCTGCCCGGTCGGCGATGATGGTGGGGCGCTCGTGCATGAGGGATCCTTTCCGGTGCCCCAACAAAATACAGCCAACCCGCGCTTCATTCAATCATTTTCCGCTGGTCAGGCGACACATCGGTTCCCCGACCTCCACAATCGCCCCACGATCCGGTATACATACCCATTCTTGGCATAGATCAACCAAAAGTTTCGGCACTTGCTCTTACAGGGCAAAGTATTTTGTCCTGAGCGTTTATCTGGTACGGTATTTGCTGAGCGTTGGGTGTCTGTCCGGCGGTATAAGAGCATAAAAAAAGGAGCCTGGGGACGTCAAAGGGGACGTAGTTGATTTGTTGATTAGCTTATCGATTTCTCAATCCGAAAATGCCTCGTTAGTCAACTAGTTAACTACGTTCCCTTGACTGCTACTCCAAAACTGCGGAGGCTGTTCATGTATCAGTACGCGATCTATGAAGTCCATAGCCTGCTAAGCAGACTACCAACACCTCTAGACGACAGAAGCCCTGATGTCCGTTATCTCTGCGCTCTCTTTGCAGAACTTGCTTATTATCATATTCCGCAGTGGGAAATCGATGACAAAAAGCGGGCAAAGCTAATTCCTTGTGATGCCTACCAAGATCTTATTGTGCGCGGCGGGCCAATAAACCTAGGACACCTCCTTCAGCAGTTTGAGCTTTCCCGTGGCTTCGTTGTTGCGGACAGGGGTGTTATTGCTGTTGGTATTGTTGTCAACCGACTGTTGTTTATTGGTTTTCGTGGCACGCAGTTTCTGTTCGATTGGAAGATTAACCTGCGGTCTAGGCTGGTGCCGGTAAATGCGAGATTTCTCCTTCGACCGCCATTCGTATTAAGTGCGATATCTGGTCGGTTGCACGCCGGGTTTGGTGAAGAGGCTATGCGCATCTCTGCTAAAGTCCTGGATGCCGTTCGTGACTCCAACCTAGACGATATTGA
>DASPQK010000202.1:0-3547 GCA_035624985.1 Syntrophobacteraceae bacterium
AGGATTGCCGTACTTGTTTTTCCAGTATTCCACCCCGGTGCCGAGCCAGGCGATCTTCGCCTTCCCAAACAGCGCGCCGATATCAACCATGAGATAGGCATCCAGCAGCAGTTCCGGCTCGGTTTCCTCACCGAAGCCGGTTTTCCCCTTTTTACCCACGTAGCTCGCGCACCCCTTGAAGTTTAGATGCAGGGGCGCGATGTCGAAGGGAATCCTCCATGTTGCGACTAACAGATAGGTCGGGTCGTAATCGATCTGCTGCCTGTTGATGCCGTCGTGCCCCCACTCCTTGTACAACATCACTGAGAAATCGAGAAACCCGGGGATAGGGGTCGGAACGGCGAGGTTCAAGGTCGGACCGGCAATGAATGCAGCCTTGTTCGCGGCAAAGGCGGTATTCTTGGCACTGAGTTCACAGCCGACCGAGAGGGAGACGTCCTTGAGGATGCCGAAATTGAGCGGCTTTTCGTTCAAGATCTTTCCGTAGCTGAACTGTTGGATATAGACGAGAAAAAGCTCCGTAGCCCCCATATCGTTCCCTTGGGCCGGATCGTTTTTGTCAGAGATCAGGACATCGAGGTTCATGAAGTTGCTGCCGGTTTGATACCCATTCAACGAAGTGAAGGTGATGATGTTTTTCTTGATATCCTTGTCGATGCCGGGTTCCCTGAACTCCTGGCCGTAGCGGTAACCAAGGGAGAAATCCGACCATTCGGCTGATAATACAGGCTGGACTGTTATGCAGATAAGAAGTACGGAGATCGTTGCAACGGTGTTGAGCACGCTTCTCATGTCATATCTCATCAGAGAAACAAAAAATGACCCCGTGAGAGACTAATGTGATTGAACAATCAATTGGAGGTTATTTATCACACCGTTGTTTGACCGGTTCCATGCCGGCCACGATACATTGAAAAATCCTCTGTGACAAGACTGATTCAACCAATGCAAAGCAAAATGAGATCACGGCATAGAGAGCCGTAACATCGGCCAAACGCTCAGGTTGCCCGAGATTCGGGCAGGTCTTCATGGCAAAGACCAACGCTACGGCACAAAGCGCGCACATCAGGTGCCGCAAAACCCATCCATTCTCCTGCCTTTGCAACTTGAGAAGGCTTTCCCGATCACCCTCGTTCGCGTACGCCCTGTAACGCAACCAGTCGTATCCGATCCGGGGGATCATGCAGAAGGTAACCATCGTGAGCAAGGTCATCATAAGCGCCGTTAACATCGATATCATTGCCGGTCTCCCCCCATTGTCGTGTTGATACTTCCCGAGCCATTGCAGTATACTATGCAAAATTCAGCCCTGATTCGGATCATCCGTGAAAAATATTTTCAAATACAACTAGAATCATTATATTTCAACTAGTTGACAATAATATGCCTGAACGTCAACGGACCGTTTCGTTTCTTGTCGGGGTTGAACTCCGGGAAATGGGGAAATGACTCGATGAATATGGTTAAATGGCGTATATGGAATATCGTTTTCGAATCAAGGAACGTTCTAGTATCTTGTAACACTTAAATCTACGCAAATAAGAGTCCCCTCCCCCCTTGCGGAGGAGGGTTTGGGCGGGGGGGAAGCTGCCATGAAAATCGCACGTTGCGGCTTCCCCCTCCCCCTGACCCCCCTCCCGCCAGGGGAGGGGGGACTACGAAATTTAAAGTGTTACAAGGTACTAGGGCAAGAGAAACTGGCGGGTTAGGCAGGAAGGGGCCAACAGGTCAATGGGGGGCTTTACTTTTGTCCAACGGCTTGTGCTGCGTCTTGAGGACGACAAGGAAAAAGGGAAATATCCCGGACAGCAATCCCCACAGGACCGGGTTTTTGCCGCGCCGTTTCGCCAAATAACAGCCAAAGGCGGCAGGCAGGCCGAACAGCAACAGAAGAAAGATCAGTTCGCTCATTTATTTCCTCGCAAACAGCGGACAATTACTTTACAACAATTAATAATACCACAAAGGGTCAGGAGGTGAAATCACAATGGCAACCTGGAAATGTGCGTGCGGATTTACCAAGGAAGGACGCTGCAAACCCCAAAAATGCGAAAAATGCGGAGAAAAAGGGCAGTTCGTCAAGGCCGACTAATAGCAGCGGCAAACTAACCGCACAGCATTAGCACCGTTCCGGGGGCGTCTCCGCGCCCCCGGCTCCGGTTTCTTATGTCCGGGCCGTTACCGGATAGACCGGCCATATCAATGAATGGTCTTCCAGCGGGCAAGCATAAAATCCCAGAAGACGGCAGCAGCCGGCGAGAGTTCCCTGCCGTCCCGGCGGGCTGCGTAGAATTTCCGGGAGATGTTCAAGCCGGGAATCCTGATCGTTGTCAATTGTCCCCGGTTCAGTTCTTCCGCAATCTCAATGCTTGAAATAAAGGCATAACCGATGCCGTTCAGAAGAGCGCGCTTGATTGCTTCGCTGCTGCCGAGCACGGCAACGATATGCAGCGAATCCTTATTGATCCAGGTGCCGGCAAAGGCTTCGTAGACCGCCTTCTGGGTTCCCGAACCCTGCTCGCGCACAATCATCGGCACCTTGCACAGTTCGGCCTGGCTAAGGCTCTGTTTGCCCTTTGCAGCGATATCGGGCGAGACGGCGCACACGAGGGTGTCTTTGCCCAATGCCTCAAAATGAATCCGTTCGTCGTTGAAGCGTCCCCCGACAAACCCCAACTCCACCTCCTCGTCAACCAGTTGCTGAATGACCGTCGTACTGTCACTCTGCAGCACCTCAAGCCGCACATTGGAGTATTCCTTGAGGAATTGGTCCAGTATCGCGGGAATCAGACAGGTTCCAGGCGTATTGCTCGCCCCGACGCGCAGCGACACATCTTCCATGCCGACAAAACGTCGTACGGCCAGGCGGGACTCTTCGCATTCGGCCAGGATCTTCCGGGCGCGGCTCAAGAGCAGCTTGCCGGCCTCGGTCAGCAGGGCGCCCCCCCTGCCCCGGTCGAAGAGCCTGATGCCAAGTTCCTCCTCAAGGGCCTGGATATGCTGGCTGGCCGTGGACTGGGTAATGCAGTTCTTGTCGGCGCCCCGTGAAAAACTGTGGGTTTCGGCAATGGCTACGAACACTTCGAGCTGTTTTAACGTCATGAAACATAGCCTCGATTTAGTTTCCATCCGGAAACTCCGGATGAGAAACTGATTCGTTTCCGATTCGGAAAGGAGGAATTTTTCGTCCAGGCCAGGAAATCAAGGGATTGCGCGGAGGCGTACTAAGGTCACGCCGCACAAGCAAGACCGAAGATTGACGCCGCATGGGCGGAAAAGAACCCTTTCCGGACGGAAACTATTTGTAAATGCGATATCTGTAATCGCAATTTACAAAATCCCGGTCCGCGTTGCAAGATAAAACGCATATCAGCTCCATTGCCCTGCCGCTGTAACTGGAACCATAAAATGTACATTTCGGACACTTTATACTTCCACTACAGTTTGACACTTTATACTTCCAGTTTTTGAAGTCGCGAGGCCGCCGCTGATCCGTTGGTTCCAAAGGTGCGTTGGATAGGTTGCCTCCGAGTGTTAGGAATAAATT
>DASPQK010000203.1:0-6258 GCA_035624985.1 Syntrophobacteraceae bacterium
ATCTTTTTTCCGTTATCGGCACTATGGGCACCGGGATGATGGCCGATGCGATCGGGCGCAAGAAAAATATGGCGCTGGGTTTTTTCGCCACTGCCATCTCCATCATGCTGTTGGGACTTAGCGTGAACCAAGGGCAGGTGCTTGCGTGCAGCATTTTGGTGGGTATTTTGATGAACTGGGGCCTCTCCGCCGTGATGCCCCTTATGGCCGAAACTTACAGGACTGAATTCAGAAATACCGGGATTGCCTGGGCTACGGCGGCCGGGCGTGCCGGGGCGTTCTGCGGCCCAATCCTTGGCGGCGTGGTTCAGCAGCTTGGGCTCGGCTTTACCGGTGTTTTTGCATTTTTCACCTTGCCGGCATTGATCTGTACTCTTGTCACCGTCACCATAGTTACCGAAACAAAAGACAAAGGCATCGAGGCGACCCTTGCCGCCGGCGCCAAGTCCGACAAGATGTAAGGGTTTATCGAGCAGGACATAACGCGGGGACGGGGGGCATAAGCGCAAACTTAAAACCTCACGCGGGATGACCTCCGTAGATTCTATGATGGTACTGAAGGGCGGGGTTTATCCCCATAAGCGCTTAAATAAGGAAAATCAGCCGTAACAGGCGGCTTTGCGCCTACTGGGGAGAGCCCGAAAAGTCCCCCTTTCCCAAAGGGGGATTTTTAAATAATACCACGCTCTTGTGATTCAAAATCCCCCCTACCCCTTTACGAAAGGGGGGAAAAAGGAAACGCACACTGGAAGCCCCCTACCCCCCTTTACGAAAGGGGGGTAAATTTTGCTCCCTCTACGGGATAGACGCCTTATTTAAGCGCTCATAGGGTTTATCCCCGCCCGGTTTATCCCCGCGCTAAAGAGACCTGCCTGATGATGGCTTTATCGACACGCAAAACGATACGACTCTCACCGGATGTCTACCAACAGGCTTATGCATGCTGCATAACGATTGGGACTTTCCAAAGGTATCCATGGTTTCGCCTGTATCCTGAACTTGCAGACGCCGCCACGCGACTCTTTCCTGAAATGGTCCAGGCACGGCAAACGGTTCTTTTTTCATGGTGCATAATGCCCGATCATCTTCATTTGCTTTTGAAGGACGAAGGTATCGTTGATTTCGTCAGGTTGTTCAAGGGCCGGCTTACGCCCCTCGCTCGCCGATTGGAGCAGGGGCGGGTATTATGGCAGCGCAGCTTCTATGACCACGCGCTACGGGAAGAGGAATCATTGGAAAAAGCGGCGCGATATATCTGGCAGAATCCCGTGCGTTTGCGGATTATCTCCTGCGCTTCAGCTTATCGATGGAATGGTTCTCTGGTTTGGCCAAACTGGAAAGATTTGCTGGGACCTGATACGGGTGGGGATTAACCCCACCCCTACCACAATTTGCTGGGACCTGATACGGGTGGGGATTAACCCCACCCCTACCACAATTTGCCGGGACCTAATACGGGTGGGGATTAACCCCGCTCCTACCACGATTTGCCGGGACCTAATACGGGTGGGGATTAACCTCACCCCTGCCACAATTTGCCGGGACCTGATACGGGTGGGGATTAACCCCACCCCTGCCACAATTTGCCGGGACCTAATACGGGTAGGGATTAACCCCGCTCCTACCACAATTTGCCGGGATCTGATACGGGTGGATCCAGCGAAGTCAGCGACCTATGCCAATCTACACCGCTAATGCAGCAACGACTCGTAGAAACCCCGCCAGTTTTCCCCCATTATTTTCTTAATGCCGGCCTGGGGATAGCCGTGTTCGCGCATTATGCGGGCGAGGTCCGGCATCCTGGCGATCTCCTCGAAGCCGGCATTTGGTGTGAAGAAGCCGCAAAAGTCGGTCCCTATCGCTATGCCGTCGACGTCGAAGGATTGGGCTATCCAATCGATGTGGCGGAAGATGTCCTGGATGGAAGCCTTACCTGAAAGCGTAAGCATTGCCGGGTCGGCAGCTATTCCAATTACGCCTTTGCGTTCGAGGATTGCGGCCACCTGGTTCCTGGTGAGGTTTCTGGGAATGTCCGCAAGCGCTCGCACCCCCGTGTGGGAGGATATAAGTGGCCCCTCGCAGATACGGGCGAGGTCGCGGAAGCCGGGCTCCGCCAGATGGGCCGTATCGAACGCAAAGCCTTCCCCGGCAAGCTCCTTCACGAGCGCCTTCCCTTCGCCGGTCAAGCCTTCCGGAAAGGGGACATTATTGCCGTCGCCAATCCTGTTTTTTCCCTGATGCGTGAGACCGGCAACCCTGATGCCTGCCCGCGCCAGCTTTGCCCGATCGAATTCCAGCAGCCCGTCGGCATTTTCGATCAGCCATATCATTCCCGGCCTCTTTTGCCTGATGCAATCATTGAGGTCTCGCGCCGATTTTATATGAAGAAGGCCCGTGAGATATTTTTCCGCGTAATCTACAAGCCTGGACAGAAAACCGGACGATTCCGCGCCGTTATGGATGTCCGGGCAGTAGAGGGCGAAAACAGCGGCGAGCACATTGGCGCTTTTCATTTTCTCAAGTGTTACAGGAAGATCGCTCAGTTCCTCGAAGGGCACATTCGAGTGCGATTCGAACATCTCGTGGACGGCATCAACATGGCCATCGATTATGAATTCTTCCTCGCCCTGTGAGATTTGAGGGTTTTCCGTCATCCGATCATGCAAACTCAAGTGTTGAAGGATCAACAAAAAGAGCCGGGGAACACATTTCCGCGCACCCCGGCCTACCAGAGGGTTTGGATTCTTTATCTCCGAACCGGAGATTCCGTTGGGGCGTGTCAGTTGGGCACGACATAAGTTGTCGATGCTTCATTGACAGCGGCAGTAAGGACTTTCTTTTCGATCTCCTTTACCTGGAGCATCCATCTCACCTCCTTTCACTTCGAAATCATGCGGCTAGCGCCAACGGTGCGAGAAGTTCAAGGTCCGCCAGCGTCCGTGCCGCTTCCGCGCATATGATCGCGAACTGCCCAGGCTCCTGATTTGCTCCATATTTTGGGTAAAGTCGGTTGGCTATTTCTTCTAAAGTCCGATGGCCGTCAGAAAGCCGGAGAAAATCAATGCCGAATTCGTTGATTTCTCTAACCTCCGAGCGGCCCTGCGCCTGCTTGAAAGTTAGAAAGACGGCCCTTCGAGGGCACTTGTCCGGGAAATGGCCGCATTTCAGCTGCATAATAAGACCCGGAATATCGAATGTGAACTGTTCGATCAAAATCTTTTCCTGCCTCCGAGGTTTGAGACCAAGCATCTGCAAGGAGCCGGGCTGTGGGGCCGCAGCCTGGGGCGCCACTGCCCCCGGCTCGCCTTCCGGGGCAGGCTTGGGCGGCGGCTCCGGCAAACCGGAGTTGGAATACGCCCTGATGAGAAACGATGAGGAAGGCAACGATCCGGCTTTGCCCGAATCGAGCAGGCATGTTTCGTACTTTACGACTTCAGGAATGTAATCCCGTACAGGGTTCTCATGCCCGGCGAGACTTTCGGCGGCGAAATCGCCGAAGTGTGCAAGGCACGCCTGAGGTGTAAGGTTACGCCCGTCAATTCCGGAAATGCGGTCGAGAAAATCGAATAAAAGATCTACGATGGGCCGGTTTAGTTCGAGGCTCAGCAGAAGGAAACTTCTTGGGTAGAGAGCAGCGATAATGGTGAAGGAGCTTGCCGTTTGGTTAAGTTCTTCGAGGCTCGCGGCAGGGCACGGCAGGTTATGGAAGCTGGAAAAAATGGCCGGGTCCGAATCGATCAGGGCATCGTCGGAGGCAATTCGTTTTCCACGGTCAAACTCGATGCCAAGAGAAAAATAGGTGTCCACTTGTCGAACCAGGTTGTGCCCGTATCTTTCATACAAATCGGTGCCCGGCAGAACGGTCGCCATTTGGACCAAGATGTTTGCGTTTCCCGTGGCTGCCGACTTGAGCGCCAACTCGAGGGTTTCATTGAGGTCCTGCCTGCTCTCCTCGGGAAATCCAATCACAAAGCTCAAAGTGGGGACAATACCTGCTTCGGTCGTTTCCCTGACTCTGTCGAAAAGCAGGTCACGGTCAATATCCTTGCGAATGAAAGCCAGAGTTCTTTTCGATCCCGAGTCGATTCCATAGCACATCGTCTCGCATCCGGCTTTGTGCATCAGATTCAGAAGGTTTTTATCGACTGTATCCAGTCTGGAGATGCAGTACCATGGGAGATGGTTGAGGCCGGCGTTTATCAGGCCGAGGCAGAATTTTTCGGCAAATCTTTTCTTTGCGGTAAATTGGTCGAAAGCGAGCAGAAAGCACTCGGCCCCAAAGTTTTCCGCAAGGTTTTTCATCTCCCCAATGATCCGGTCGGTTGAAAATGTGCGCGTCCTTCGTTTCCACATTACCGATTGGGAGCAGTAAACGCACCGATGCGGACATCCCCGGCCGACCTCCAGGATGGCGATCGAACGCCCGATGCCGCACATGTCACGGTAAACATGGAAAGGGGCCACGAACGTGTAGTCGCTCACGGGTAAAGAATCGAGGCTTTCTATGAGGTCCCTGTCCGGATTTCTGATTATCCGGTCCCGCGTTCGGAAGGTAATCCCATCCACCGACGCAAAGGGGACCTGCCCTTCGAAAGCCCGGATCAATTCCGGAAAAGTCATTTCTCCTTCACCGCGAACGATTGCGTCTATGAATGGAAACCGCGAAAGGGTAAGCTCATCTACGCATGAAGCATTATGACCGCCAAAAACGACTTGCAGCCGTGGGTTTAATTTTTTGAGCTCCTCGGCAATTCGGACGGCCGGCGGGTAGGTCGTGCACTGGACTGAAAACCCTGCCACATCGGGTTCGAATGCAATCACCTGCCTCGCGCATTCTCTGTAAATATTGCCATCCATGTAAAGAGACTTTTGTCGAATGGCGAGCGGAAAATCGAATATTTTCACCAGGTGAGGGGAAGACTTCATAACTGTGGCAAGATTTATCAACCCCAGCGGAGGCAGGTTGTACATCGATTCCAAGTAGAAGGGCGGAAAGACGAGGGCTATATTCATGGGCAAAAAAAGGTGAAAGCCAGGAGGAGGGAGGGGGCCTGGCTTTCGGGGAATAGGGTTTCAAAGGAAACCAACTCTTGGCAATCGCCAGTTTCCACCTTTTCGCAGTAAGAAACAATCAGGTAGAGCCGGTAATCGCCAATACCTTACTACAGTATTTTTTCTATAGTGTAAAATAAAATCTACATGATTTTTTGCAATTTTGAAATTTTTTTTACGGTACAGTCATCATGGACGTAGATATCGAAAGCGCAGTTAGAAACCGCTGGCTGGTTGCCGCGCACCGCGGAGCCCGCTCGCTTGCTCCGGAAAATAGTCTTGAAGCGGCGCGCCTGGCTCTTGCTGCGGGCGCCCGGATGTGGGAGATCGACGTGAGGATGAGCCGGGATGGAGAAATAGTCTTGCTCCACGATCCAGACCTGAAGCGGACATCAGACGCTCAGAGCAAATTTCCCGGTCGAGATCCGTGGCTTGTTGACGACTTCACCCTTGATGAGCTCAGGTCCCTGGATTTTGGCTCCTGGTTCGCCAAAGTCGATCCTTTCGGGCTGATTGCAGCAGGAGAGATTACGCCGACGGACCTCGCCAAATACTCCGGCTCGCCGTTGGTGACCCTTAAAGAGGCAATAGTGTTTACGATAAGCAACGATTGGCTGCTCAATATCGAGATCAAGGATTCGTCGGGAAGGCCCGGAAACGAGTCGATCGTGGAAAAACTCCTCATTCAGGTCAAGTCGCTTGGCGCGGATGAAAAAGTCCTCATTTCCTCTTTTAACCGTAACTATCTTGCGCGCATCAAAAAATTGGAGGGCAACATCAGGACGGGAGTTCTTGTGAACAGGTCTCAACCCGATCCCGCCGCATTGATGGCCGAGTTGGACGCTTTTACCTTTAATCCCGGATTACGCGCCTTTTGTCCGCGGCAAATTCGCAGATTGAAGCAGAAGGGCTATGGCGTCCTGGTCTGGGTCATAAACAATCCCTGGCTGGCTCGGGCGTACTTCATGATGGGGGCGGACGGAATCTTTACCGATTTTCCGCAGAGGTTCTCGAGGGGATGAACTTGCGGCGTGAAAGCGACACTCAAAAATGCTTAGACAGAGACTGACACGGACGAACATAGACGGTGAACATAGATGCCCTTGCAAAACCTAACAATGCTGGTACCATAAGAGAGCTAATCCTGATACCAAGTTGCGTTCAAGATTGGGCGGGTATGAACCCCGCCGCTACGTAGGGAGGGCT
>DASPQK010000204.1:0-6748 GCA_035624985.1 Syntrophobacteraceae bacterium
GGCGGTGCCGGGGGCTCCGGCGGCTTTACCTCTTGGTTTTCTTTATCTGAAGTCGGTGCTGATGTCTCTTCACCGTGCGCATTCATTACAAATGTAAACATCACCAATATCGCCAGACTCAAACTTAATAATCTCTTTTCCATCATTATCCCCGACCAAAGCTCCCCCGCCTATGGTGACGGTGTTCCGTACTGCGCGCGAAGTTTAAGGTTGACTTCGAGAACGTTAACGAACTTCTCACCCGCCAGGCCAAACCACGGTGCTGAGGCGTTTCCCTGTAATAGCTGCTCAATCTCCTTCCGGACTGTGGCTGGATCACGCTTTAAGTTTGCTGCCCATTTGGACGCAACCCGATCAAGCTGATACTCGGCGTTTTGAAGTGTGATGTGCGGGTCGAGTCCGGAACCGGAAGTAGTTACCATATCCCCGGGAATATCCTGGAGGTCAGCCTCAGGATGATCCTGCCGCCACATATCAAAGAAGATCGATTGAATGTCAGACCCATCCTTGACCGGTTCAATCGTGGTTTTGATCTTACCGTCAGATCCTGTGTGAGTGACAGCAGAAGGGAATTTACCGGGGTTTTCATTGGAAAAGTTTTCAAAGAAGACGACGGCCAAATCATCGGCCTTTGGCTGAGGGGTACCGGGATTGTCTTTCATCCACCTGGCCACCAAGGCTGGGTGCGTTTTTGCCCAATCGTCCACATATGCGCCATTCTTGGGGTCCGCCTTGACCCAGGCCTGGGCAAGGGAGTTGTGCAAGTCCGCCCACTGAGCTACGATGTGGGGCTTGCCCTGAAACATATCTTTTTGAAACCAGTTCTCGATGTCTGGTGCAACAGGTCGTCCGGCTTTGGACCCGCTTCGATAATTTACGACCGGACCGAGTGTCCGGGCTACCCGGTCGCGCAATGCGTAGTTGGAGGCAGCCAGACTCGACGAGGCCGATGCTGATGCGTCATAGGAAGCTGCAGAGGGACGCGGCTGAAAATATTCGTCCTTGGTAAAAGGCTGCGCAATCAGTCGCGACCCCACCAGTTTGCCGTCAGGACCTTTCAACAGGCTGCCGTTCGCCTGGAAGGGAAAGGCGGCCTGTCCGATTACCCATAACACCAACGGATAGATGACACAGCAGATGACCACAAACACGAACAACAATAAGATGCTCTTTGAAAGATATCGCCACATGTTATGCCTCCCTGCCTGCCGGTAGGCAGGCTTGATGCGATGAAACGTCAGATGGTCAAATGGAAACCCACCATGACGAGATCGATCAGTTTGATTCCGACAAAAGGTAGAATCACGCCTCCCAGTCCCCAGATCAGAAGGTTCCTGCGCAAAAGAGCATCGGCGCCGAGAGGTCGGTATTTGACTCCTTTGAGCGCGACCGGGATGAGCGCAGGAATAATGAGTGCGTTGAAGATTACGGCCGACAGGATGGCTGAGGTCGGTGAATGCAGATGCATGACATCGACTGCCTTTAGCCACGGTAAAGTACCCGCAAACAGCGCGGGTATAATGGCAAAGTATTTGGCGACGTCATTAGCGATGGAGAAGGTCGTTAAAGCGCCTCGCGTTATCAAGAGCTGCTTTCCCACCTCCACAACTTCAATCAACTTGGTGGGATCACTGTCCAGATCCACCATGTTGGCCGCTTCTTTGGCCGCCTGCGTGCCCGCGTTCATGGCAAGGGCAACGTCCGCCTGGGCCAGGGCCGGCGCGTCATTCGTCCCATCTCCCATCATGGCCACGAGCTTCCCGCCTTCCTGCTCCTTCCGGATATAAGCGAGCTTGGTCTCCGGCGTTGCCTGGGCGAGAAAATCATCGACCCCTGCTCGAGCCGCGATTGTTGCCGCCGTAAGAGGGTTATCTCCGGTGATCATGACAGTCCGAAGCCCCATCTTCCTCAGCCGCACGAATCGCTCCCGCATGTGAGGTTTGAGGATATCCTCAAGAACCACCAGACCCGCAATATGGCCGTTATCGGCCACGACCAGCGGGGTTGCACCTTTCGAGGCCACGTTATCAACCGCCGCTCCGAGCTCGTCCGGTACGCTCCCGCCTTGATCCTGAACAAATTTGATGACAGCATCTGGCGCTCCTTTTCGTATTCGCCCGCCATCAGGAAGATCGATGCCGCTCATGCGCGTTTGCGCTGTAAATGACACAGAGTGTGCATCCGCCGGCACACTGATCGGGGTTGGGCTTTGCGTCTCGAATAACCGAACAATGCTCTTTCCCTCAGGGGTCTCATCAGCGGCAGACGCCATAGCAGCAAGCCGTCCAACGTTTTCAGTCGAATAATTTCCGATCGGCAAGAATGTTGTTGCGTTCCTGTTGCCTATGGTGATTGTGCCCGTCTTGTCGAGCAACACGACATCGATGTCACCAGCCATCTCCACCGCCTTGCCGCTCTTTGCAATAATGTTGGCCTGCAGAGCGCGATCCATGCCCGCGATTCCAATTGCTGCAAGTAAGGCACCAATCGTAGTCGGAATGAGACAAACCAGGAGTGCAATCAGAGTCGGAACATCAGTCCCAAGGCTCTTCAAAGGCTGCTGGAGGCCCAGGTAAGTCATCATATATTGCTCGGCATTCCAGGCCATTGGCCAAAGCGGAATGACCACGATCAGAAAGACCAGTGTAAAGGCCGAGAGTAAGAGCGTGAGAGCAATCTCGTTGGGGGACCGTTGGCGGATGGCCCCTTCCACCAGCGCGATCATTCGGTCGAGGAACGAATCACCGGCCCCGCTGGTGATTCGAACGACGATCCGGTCCGAGAGGACGACAGTGCCTCCGGTCACGCCGGACCGGTCCCCCCCCGCGGCGCGGATGACTGGTGCCGACTCGCCAGTAATCGCCGACTCATCAACGGAGGCGATGCCTTCGATGATCTCCCCATCTCCGGGAATCGTCTGTCCTGCTTGTACGACAACCCGATCGTCAGGCTTTAAGACCGTCGAAGAAACCTCCTCGATGATTCCGGCATCATTCAAACGGTAGGCCGTCGTATCGTGACGGGCTCGCCTGAGCGAATCAGCTTGGGCTTTACCACGAGCCTCGGCAAGGGCTGTGGCAAAATTCGCAAACAAAACGGTCAGAAAAAGCCAGGCGTCAAGGGCGATAAAATACGCAATCGGAACCTGACTGGCCCGGCTGCCCCATGCCGCCTGCAGGATGAACAAAAGGGTGAGGAAGGCACCCACCTCGACCACAAACATCACAGGATTTTTCCACTGGATGTCGGGCCGCAGCATCACGAACGCCTGTTTCAAGGCCGCCATTCCGGTTTCCTTTTCTACCAATCCTCTTGGCTTTACACGGCGCAGTGACCGCGGCTGCTCTGAAGACAAAGGAACCTCCCGTAGGGTTTCTTTAACATTTGGCACTTTCTTCATTTCACACTCCTCTGAACATTTCGTTTATTCGCAATCCATTATTATCAGGGTTCAAATAAAGTCTCTATAAGCCGTAATCAATGGTTCCCTCTTAGCCACCAAAAGGAATGGGGCCTAAGTGCTCTGCCAGCGGTCCCAGCGCGGCAACCGGCAAAAAGAGCAGGGCTCCGATGATAAGGATCGTCCCGAGCAAGAGGATGCCAAAGGTGACGGTGTCCGTGCGCAACGTGCCCAGCCCAAACGGAGCTGATTTCTTCTCTCCCAGATATGCTGCCATAGCGATCGGCGCCACAATCGGCAAATAGCGGCTGAAGACCATGACGAGGCCTGCCGCGATATTCCATGGGATGGCTGTCGGCGCCGGATTCGCATTACTCACCAAACCATAGGCAACCGATAATCCGTCAAAGGCGGAACCATTATTGGCGGAGGCCGAAGAGAAGTTGTAGAGCATTTGTGAAAAACTATCTGCACCAGGATTGCTGACGGCTTTGAGCCCCCAGCTTGTGGCAGCGAAGAGCCCGGTGGGGAAGAGAATCATGAACGGATGGACCAGCAGGGCAATGATCGCCAGTTTTACCTCCCGCCCCTCGATTTTCTTACCCAAATACTCGGGAGTCCGGCCTACCATCATCCCCGCTACGAAGATCCCAATGATTAAGTAGAGCAACAGATTGATCATCCCCACGCCCTTGCCGCCGTAGACGCAGTTCAGCCACATTCCAACCATAGGCGAAAGAGCAGCAATCGGGTTGAGGCTATTCTCCTCTGCGTTCACTGCACCGCACGTTACGTCCGTCGTCAGCGCATCGAATGTAGCGCCAGCCGAGGTCCCGAATCGCATCTCTTTACCTTCGAGATTACCTAAGTGCTGGTCAACAGGCAGGCTTGGGATGGGGGCGAGAGTGATTATCCGTTTTCCACCCGGCGCCGTCGGGCTGGGAATTTCGAACGTTCGTGCCACAGGCTGGCCGGTCAATCCCGGGTTTGGTTTCAGGGTGTCAAAGTAGACCGACCAAACAATGGTGCCAGCCGCCAAAACCAACATAACCAAGAAAATGACATAGGCATGCCGCATCCGGCCGAGCATCCTGCCGTACATCAGTACGAGGGCAAACGGAAAGATCATCATGCCCAGAGTGTTGAAAAAATTCGTAAACCCGGTGGGATTCTCAAATGGGTGCGCGGAATTCATGCCGTAAAATCCACCCCCGTTGGTCCCGAGCATCTTCATAGACTCGAATGCCGCCACTGGCCCCACCACGATGGTCTGTTGCTTCACTTCACCTTTGTCCGTGGTTCCCATGGCCGTAGGTTCGAGTGTGGAAACCTGGTAAGAACTCTTAAATGTCATCGGACTACCCTGGATCATAAAAATGAAGGCGAGGATCAAGGCGGTCGGCACGAACATATAAACCAGCACCCGCCACATGTCTACGAAGAAGTTGCCGATTTTGGACTCGCCACGGAAGAGCCGGATGACCGCTGTCAGCGCACATAAGCCGACCGCCGCGGACACAAACAGCATAAAGATGGCAAAGAAAATCTGGCTGAAGTTCGACAAGACTTGTTCGCCGGAATAGTGCTGGAGGTCCGTGTTCGTCATGAAAGAGGTCACGGCTTGAAAGATAGTAGTGGGAAAAACCGCTCCCTTGCCATCCTGATTCAGCGGCATCCACTGCTGAAGTGTCAGGACCACATAACCATAAATGAACATCAGGGTGTTGAAAACGAGCAAAGAGATCGTGTACTGCTTCCAGTTCTGGGAGCCGCTGTCCAGGCGTCTTTCGAACCAGCCCAGGATTGGCAAAGGCCGGTACTTTCCGTCCATGATCCACGTCATATAGCGACTCAAAGGAAATGCGATCAGGGTCGCCGCTGCGAGTAATGAAAAAGGCAGAAGCCAGATTTGAATAAACATCGTTTATCTCCTTTCAGTATCTCAGGGTCCGCTGTCAGCGTTTAGAACCATTCCGGCCGGACGAGGGCCACAACCAGATAAATGAACAGGAAGGCTGCAACGGCCGCAGTAAGATAGATCATCATTGGCATCACCTCATTTTTTTATATTTTTTCGCAAGCGATAAAGAACAGGTACACGATTCCCATCGCTACAATGCCCAAAACAAACATCGTTGGAAACCAAAATCCGAGGTTCATTGCAGGATTCCTCCTAAAATTTCGATAGAATTCCTTTCAGGTGCATAAAAAAAACATACACATAGCAAAGGAAAGGGTCTATAAGTAAACTCTTTTATTTTACTTCAAAAAATACCCTATTTTCTTCATACTCCTAAAAGACCTATTTCTCATCCAAGGGTCTCTCTTAATTCGGCTTTGGTTAAAGGGACCCAGACCGTCACGTCTCTATTAAAATTTGAAAAACGGGCAAAATACTGATCGCAATTTCACCTCCGGCGTCAGGCCAAAAAAAACCAGGAGGAGACCCCTGGCTTGCATCGAGCTTACGTCTCTTCCCTTAGTCGCCTGCGGAGTTAGCAGACGGGTTGGGATTAAGGGATATCCTTTCCGATGAATTCGGAATTCACCCCGGGAAAATGGTTCCCCCGCTTAATTCAATTCGGCCTTTTATTATATTTTTATCAAATAATAATTCTTTCCTTACTGTCAAGAGAATTACGTATCTCTTTATGGTTTAGCAATCTCTATGCCACCTTGAAGGGCGATAGGGATCATTTTGTTTCTTTCCCTGGATAATTAAATGGTTAGAGAAGATTTCTATCTTAAGAATTATTACTGAATAATCATTTGAAAGAGATGTTTTTTTGACTGATTTTAATCAGTCTGATAAAAAACAACCAACTTTAAATAAGCTTTGTTTACTCCCATCCCTTTTTCACCACGTATACCTCAATCCAGGGTTCTTTATTGTACGCGCTGTTCACCATTCCGTAAACTGTAATGAGATCATTTACATCTAAGCGATAAACGCCTTCTTCCTTTGCTTCCTTCTTGCTTATGAATAGATGATCAAACAGAGGTTCATTGATTTCTTTCCCGCTCTGGGCAATGAATCCAATGTAATAGTTGGAAAGAAATTTGGGACCATTCGTCTCATCCAAAAACTTATTATCAAAGCCCCCAAACCTGCAATGCAATTTTATTTGCTGATCCACAAAATCATTCGGTGATGTTTTCAATTTCCTCGCCAGGACAAGCAGCTCTTCCGTCTTTTCAGGCGTTGAAACTATTCCGGGTTTCGTATAACCTTCAAGCAACGCCAGCCTCTCCTTCAAGGCCCTATTTTCCTCCTGAAGCTTTGCCAGGTCTTTATTTTCCTTGGCGCACCCGTATACAAGGATTATAGCCAATATGAGAGCAATGGCC
>DASPQK010000205.1:0-3171 GCA_035624985.1 Syntrophobacteraceae bacterium
AATCGGTGAAGAGGTCATAGGCCGAGATGGACATGAGCTTGGGCCCACCGGTGAGATTAACAATAAACTCCCACTCCTGCTCGGTTTCACCAAGCCAGTCGGTCACCTTTTTCTGGAAATCAACGGTTGAGTCTTCGACAACTTCAATGATGTGGCGCCTGCCGGAGCAATTGCCCCTTATAGCCCTGCTGGTCGGTCGCAATACAAAAATTCACCATTGGGGAGATTGTTCTCGAAATGTGTCTACTTATCCTACCTGTTCATCGAGGCCAGGAACTCAGCATTGTTCTTCGTGCCCTGCATTTTGTCGAGCAGAAACTCCATCGCGTCTATAGGGTTTAGAGGCGACAGGAGCTTTCGCAGAATCCAGATGCGGTTCAGGTCATCGGGCAGGATGAGCAATTCCTCTTTGCGGGTGCCGGACTTGTTTATGTCGATTGCCGGGAAAATGCGCCGGTCGGCCAGCTTGCGGTCGAGGACGATTTCCAGGTTGCCGGTGCCCTTGAATTCTTCAAAGATGACTTCATCCATGCGGCTTCCAGTATCGATGAGCGCAGTGGCGATAATGGTGAGGCTTCCTCCCTGTTCGACGTTTCGAGCCGCCCCGAAGAATCGTTTCGGGCGATGAAGAGCGTTTGAGTCAAGACCGCCGGAGAGGATTTTGCCGCTTGGCGGGACCACACTATTGTAGGCTCGGGCAAGCCGGGTAATGCTGTCGAGCAGAATGACGACGTCTTTCTTATGTTCGACCAGACGCTTGGCTTTCTCGATCACCATCTCGGCAACCTGCACATGCCGCTGGGGAGGCTCGTCGAAGGTCGAGCTCACCACTTCGGCACGCACGTTTCGTTGCATGTCCGTGACTTCCTCCGGCCGCTCGTCGATCAGCAGCACTATGAGGTATGCGTCCTTATGGTTGGCCGCTGTTGCGTTGGCAATGTTCTGAAGCAGCATCGTCTTGCCGGTTCTGGGCTGGGCCACGATAAGCCCGCGCTGTCCGGAACCGATCGGCGTCAGCAGGTCCATGACCCGCGTAGACAGATTGTCGGGGTCCAATTCGAGTTTGATCCTGCGGTCCGGATAAAGAGGGGTCAGGTTGTCGAAAAGGATTTTGTCCCGCGCTATCTCAGGGTCCTCATAATTGACCGACTCGACCTTGAGAAGGGCAAAGTAGCGTTCGTTGTCCTTCGGGGGTCTGATCTGCCCGGAAATGCTGTCCCCCGTTCGCAGGTTGAACCTGCGGATCTGCGAGGGCGAAACATAGATGTCATCAGGCCCAGGCAGGTAGTTATAGTTCTGACTTCTTAGAAACCCGAAGCCATCGGGAAGAATCTCCAGCACACCTTCACCGTAGATGAGGCCGCTCATTTCCGCCTGGGCCTGAAGGAGCGCGAATATTAGCTCCTGCTTGCGCATCGAGCTTGCCCCGTCGATGTTGTATGCCTTTGAGATGGCCATGAGTTCCCGGATGTTTTTGTTTTTCAGCTCGACCAGGTTCATCTCGTTGCGCCGGTCGCGCGTGGAATCCCTGCTATTGGTGGTCTCGGCTGATTGTACTGATGCGTCAGGCATTGGCTGTTCTCCGTTAAAGGTATTTAAGAATCTACTGATTTTTCTTTCTTGTTAAAAGGCGTTTCACTTATTCCGGGGAGACATGGGACACAGGTATTCGGGAATAGTAATTACCGGTCATCGACTCAAGCCGATAATCTTTCTGCTCAATCTTCGCCTGTAGCAGTCCGGGGGTAAAAAGGCAGGCTCCCACGCAAACATGCAGGAAAGCAGTCCCGTTTGTCAACAAATTTCACGCAAAATCCGGAAGGACTCCAGGTTTTAATTATAGTCACCCACCAGGGCCTAAATCAAGCGGCAGGCCGAGGTTTTTGCAAACTAGAATCCTACCCGCGTCCAGAAGTCAGGTTTCCTTTCTCCCTTCGCCACTTCCTTGTTACATTGGGCAAGCATCTTATCTACAGTGGGTCCGTATCCAAGATCGGCAACCGCCTCGGGATATTTCTCCTTCATGGCGTCCAGCCGCGTCTTCGCGGCAGCGTAGCGTTTATTTATGTAATAATGCTTGGCCACGCTGAACATATGGGATACGATGCGTTTTTTACACTCTGCCATCTGCTTTTCGGATTTTGCTGCGTATTCCGATTGGGGGAAATTCTGAATTACCTTCTCGAATGCCTGTATTGCCGACTTGGTCTCTTCAGGGTCCCGCTCAACGTCGGTGAAAGTGAGAAAATGGCTCATTCCACCCTGGTAAAGGACATAGGGGATCACTTCGTTGCGTGGATGAAGACGTACGAATTCCTCGTAGCTCAACGCCGCTTCGTAGTACTTTAGCTGACCGAAGTAAGCGTCGCCGAGCTTCAATTCGGCAAGGATCGCGTATTTGCTGTAAGGATAGTGTTCCTTGAGGCTCTTAAAATCCTCTGCCGCTTTTTCGTAATTTTTTTTCTCGAGCTTCGCCATGCCCGAAAGAGCGAGCTGTTCGGCGGTCTTGTCGATGGTGGTCGGCGATTTGTTGGTGAACAGGTTGCGAAAGGAGAAATCTTTCAGATTGATTCCCGTGCAGCCATTGACGGCCGCAAAGGCAGTAAGAAGCAACAAAAGGCCCAAAGGGCGAAAAACCAGCTTAAAGCGGCCGGAGATACAAACCATAAGAACTCCGTAGATCATTGTGAGGGATAAAGATTGTTTTCTATATAACGGCCCGCTTTGAAGGCGCCTGCGGTCTCATCGCCCACAATCAAGCGCAGCTCCATGGGGAGCGGATAACTCAGTCGGCAAAAACACCCCCGAGGGCTGTAGCTTATCTATCACACTGCGGAGAATAAATGAAATCTTTTGATTGCGGCCGGAATGTTTTTTCTGAACTGCGCCATCCAGTCGCGCCCGTGCGGCGTAAAGACCGGCCGTAAATCCAGCCACCCGACCGCCGATAATGTTCGTATCGTGAATCTCGTTGTCTGCCATAAACTCGAAAAGACATTTTTGGAGGGAATCAGAACACGCCTATAAGGGGCGAGAGGAGGGCATCTAACCCACAGCCTTATTGATTGCCGCCGTAATCTGAGATTTCGCGACAGCCCCGGTGATCTGCTCGCTCACATTGCCGCCCTTGAAAATAATGAGAGTAGGGATGGCGCGAATTCCATATTTTCC
>DASPQK010000206.1:0-8230 GCA_035624985.1 Syntrophobacteraceae bacterium
GCGATCATCAGAGGGGCACGGGTCATTTTGGCGCCAAGCGGGGCGCCCGAGCCGCGATACGCACATCGGGGAGCGCGTTCCGACGGCGCCATCAGCGCTGCGCAGGGCAGGCCGCCCGGCAGCGCCAGGTCCGAAACCCCCTGGGGCAGAGGCAGAGGCTGCTTTACGGTTATTGCCTCAGATCCCTGGCGGCGCGGCTGCTCATCGATCGCCACAAAAGAGGTATAAGCCGTGAGGAGGTTGTATGTTATGCCCAGCTTGGTAATTTCTCTCACTCTCTCACTTGCGGCCTGGAGCTTGTTATAGTCCGAAAGCTGTGTCACGCGCGACCGCGCCCAAAGATACCGAAGTGCTGAATTGTGGGCCAACGGCATTGTCCCGGCTGCGTCGATCCGCTGTTCCCATTTCTTTCGGCCGCTCAAGCCGGACAGTGTTATCGTCCCTTGCGGCCTGCCCTTCCACTTGCCGAAAACCACAACCGGTCGCTCGGCAAAGATATCCGGCACGCCGGACGGCTCGACGTCATACGCTTCGAACCCCCCGAAATCGAGTTTGATTTGGGTGAGCACCGGCGACCGGACATACTTACGAAACTTCTCGGCCATTGCCGGCGCCTCATCCGCCCGTGAAACGACAAAAGGCTCTCCAGCGCCTACCCTCGCCATGCCCTCGATCACGTGGCGGTTTACAGCCGTCCCTATGCCGAAACCGAAAACGTTGGCATTGCCAATATGTTCTCGGATGAGGTCGAAGACCTCCGGCTCCACCGTCACGTAACCGTCGGTGGCTATAACGATGGTGCGCGCAAATCTTTCGGTTCGAGGAAGCCCCAGCGCGCGCTTCATTGCAGGCAAAAGCTCCGTGCCTCCGGCCCCCTGGTGCTGCCGGACCATGTCGAGTGCGCGCCGAACATTATCCGGGCTTGCCGGAACTGAACGGTCAGAGAAAAGGTCGGATGCGCCGGAAAACGTCATAACGTTGAAGATATCCGTCGGACGAAGCCCAGAGAGCAGTTCGCCGACCAGCTTTTTTGAAATCTCCAGTGGAAACCCGTGCATGGACCCCGAGACATCGACAATGAAGATATACTCCCTTGGAGGTATGGATTCATCGGTCACGCGCCTGGGGGGCTGGGCGGTGAGAAGGAAAAATTTTTCATCCTTTCCTTCATAGAGCAGCAGTCCAGACTCGATCCGCTCCCCGGCAAGCCGGTACCTCAGAATGAAATCGCGGTTTCCCCCCGAATGCTCGCCGGGGTCCAGTTCAACGTTCGCAACGCTTTTTTCCTGGAAGGCGATGGTGGCTTTGTGGGACGGGCAGCTCATCTCCTGGATGGGAACGCCTGCGGCCACCCTGGCTTTGATATCGAAAGAATAGGGTGCGGCTTCCCCCTCGTGCAGATATGGGTTCTGGGACCACTTTTCGGATGAGGGGGCGGCAGCTGCCGGCTGGTTCGAATAGCGAGGCCCGACAACGGTCGGGTAGACAAATTCATAGATGTTATCCGTTGGTATGACAATTTCGGTGTAACGCAGCTCGGTTTTGATTTCGTCTCCGGGCAGGATATTGGCCACGTTCATCTGGAAGACGTTGGGTCTATTCTGTTCGAGAAGGGAAGCGCTTTTGCCCTCCTGTTTGGCTTGTTCATAGGACTGGCGGGCTTCTTCTCTTTTCTGTATCTGCGCTGTGATCGTGCGTTCCCCAACGCTCATCTTCATCCCGTAGACCGAAGCGCGGGTCGATGCGGGGAAAACGTATATCGCTTCTATGGGTTTTCGGCCTTCGTTCCTATAGACCTGGGCAACGGCAACGTCAGCGATGGGTCCAGAAATGTTGGCTACGACCGAAGTCGATTTCAGTGGGAGCTGGTCGACGGATGAGTCGTCGGATTTTACGAAAAAGTAGGGCGAAAGGGTCTTGTCATCCGATTCGGTCTCTTGTGCGAGGGCCTGGCCGCCGCCTTTTACGGCCAATCCCAGGGGCAGGAGCACCATTATAACCAGCGTGAATAGTATTGCTTTAGCGGATAAAAATATTGAACGCTTCATTTTGCTTCCTCTTCGTTTTGGGTTGTTAATCCACTTTTTCAACCCTTTTTGACAAAGCCGGATGCAAAAGGTTCCACGATTATTGTAGAATGCGGATCAAAAAATTTTAGATATTTGATGGAACTTTTTCCGATCCGCCCTGTCTAATTCATGAAGGGGAAATGCGTGTCCCTTTCCGCGCAGGCTACGGCGAAACAAGAAGACAAAAAGGACATTGACGCTTTCCTCTCGGGAGATCGCACGGGCTTTGACAGGCTGGTGTTGCGCCACCAGGACGGCATATACAACCTGTGTTACAGGCTGCTGGGCAATCTCAGGGACGCCGAAGAGTGCGCGCAGGAGACTTTTCTGAAAGCATTCCGGGCGATCGGGGGCTTCAGGTTCGAGTCCAGTTTTTCAACCTGGCTCTACACGATCGCGGTGAACATTTGCAGGAACAGGCGAAGCTCCGCCGAGCATCGTTTTTGGAAGAAGGTGCTGAGGTTTGGACAAGACCCGCGCAAGGAAGAGGAAAGACACGACGAGTTTGAAATCGCGGACCCGGCGCCTTCCCCCCTGGCCATGATGGCGGAGAGGGAGATGGAGATTCTGCTTCAACGCGCCGTGGCCGCCCTCTCGCACGACCACAGGACGGTTATCGTCCTGCGGCATGTAGAGGAACTGCCCTACGAGGAGATATGCAAGATTACGGGATATAATCTTGGGACTTTAAAGTCGAAGCTGGCCAGAGCGAGGGTGCTCCTGCACGATAAGCTTCAGCAGGAGCTCAATAGAGGTGGTTCGCATGGAATGCTATGAGATTAGGGCCATCCTTTTCGAACATATGGCTGCGGAAATCCCTGCGGAAATCCGGCAGGAGGTGGAGGCGCACCTGGCCGTGTGCAGGTCGTGCGCCATGCTGTCGGAAAGCCTCGGAGAAGAACTGCGCGCCCTTGGGACCCTGCCTAAGCTGGCGGCGCCAAGGGATCTGCTCGATAATGTCCGGTCCAGTCTGGAGAAGCCGTCGGCCCTCTCTGCGCTTGGACATCGGCTGCAATCGCTTTTTGCCGGATGGGGGTTATTTCAATTAGCCAGTGCTGCGGCCGTTGCGCTGTTTGTGATGGTAACGGTTCAGGTGTCTTTAGAGGTGGCCTTAAGGGAAGACCGCAGCCGTGAAGTGATGATTGCCCAGGTTGCGTCGCCTCCTTCGACAAGGCCGGTCCCTCCCGCCGCAGCACCGCACCGCGCACCCGCCAGCCCTGGATCGCCGTCGGATGTCAACGTACCCGGTGAAGAGGCCCGGATCGCCACGGGGAGGCTGCCGGCAGGCCATGGGCCTTTACCTGATGCGGGCACGCGTACCGAAAAAGGCCCAGACGCCGCCTCGGCAGCGATAAAATCACCCCGTCCCGCCGGCAACGAGAGCATAGTGGTGGCCCTTGCCTTGAAGCTGGACGGAACAACGAAGCCGCCTGCGCCCGGAGTAACGAATCCATCCGCGCCCGGAGTTTCCGCAGGAGTGGAAACGCCGGGCGGCCCCTCTGAGTATGAGGGCGTTCACAAGCCGGAGGGGCTTTCACTTTCGAACAAAGGCGCAACGGGGGTAGGTGGTGGAGGGGCCGCCGCGGGCCGCGCAGGGACCGTGGGAGGGGCCAGACTCAGTCAGCCGCTTGGGGAGCAGACAGTCTTAGCCGGTATCACGCGGCTCGTTGAGAGGGCAGACGGGAAGGTTTTGAGCGCCCCACCTGCCTGGGATAACGATCGCCCCGGAACGGTCGTTGCCGAAGTGCCTGCGACTAACTATCACTCATTTGTCGACCAACTGCGTCAACTCGGTAAAGTAGAAGTTGAAAGTGATAAAAGCATCAATGTCTCTCCCGACGCCAACGTCCGGGTGGCGATCAGTTTGAACGCCCAGGACCGTGTTTTTGCCGGCGGACACGGGGCCGGCAAAATTAGTACAAGCGGCAAATCCAGTGCTGTCGCTGAGGTAGGTAGCGGCTCCCGCGGTGCCGGCAGTACCGGTATAGGTCGTAATTCCGGTACCGTCGCTGGTCGCGGCGAGCGCGGCACAGGCAACGTCGGTGGCGGAGGCAAGCACGGCGGGGGTACGCATGGCGGTACGAGGGGCACGGGTGTTCACGGCAGAACCGGCGGACACGGTACAAGCGGATCTCACGACACTGGTGCGCATGGCGGCGGCAAAGGAGCTGGCGGCGCTTCGGGTGCCCCTGGTAGTGGCTCTGCCCCTGCTGGCTCACCGGGGGCCGGCGGGTCGCCCCCCGAAAAATAGGGCGGTATGAATAAATGTTTACGAAAATGTTTGTATGAGAGCTGGCCGCATATCTTTTTTCATATCGATTGGTCTTCTTGTTGTCTTTCTTGCACCAGCCACGCACGCCAGCGCCCAAAGGGTTCGGCATAACCCGGAAATCATCGAGGCCATCGACCGGGAAATCTCCACTACCCTCAACGAACGAAACCTGGCCGTACTGCGCGGTCTTCGGTGGTGTGTTGCGTTCTGCGATGATGATGGAAACTTCGAGTTTACCTTCTCAAACTATGTGACGATGCTGGATGAGTTGACGTTTAACAATTCGCGCCCAAACCTCGGCAACATAGTCCACACCCTTATTTTGAAAGAGTTCGAGCGCGCGCTGCCCCTGCTTTCCAAGCTCTTCCCGGCCGATGCGGACGGGTATGAGGACTTTATTTCCATATTGCCTGTAGCCTACCATCATCAGGTGCCCAGAGGATCCCTGAGGAAATTTGCGCGCCGGCATTTCACCAGGGTGAAGCCGGCTGACAGGATGCGTGATTTTCGCCGGGCAAAAAAGCGTCTGGACTATGACAGTCTAACCGACATCGTTGTTGGGGCCGCCTTCATCGATATGGCCTACTCGTGGGGGGTCAACGAAGACTTTGCTCTGCCGCCCAACGAGTACCGGACCATCATGGCGAGATGCTCGGACATCCCGTTCACGGCAGGATTCAATGACGATAGTTATCAGGATCAAAATTATTATGCAACCCACGTGCTGCTCGCGCTAAACCACTACGGTCAGCGGCCTTTAACGCGCTCGCCAACCCTTGACAGGGTGCTCGAATACCTTTCAGGTCAATACGAAACCGTACGGCGCCGTGTGGGCGACCTCGACCTGCTGTGCGAGTATATCTACTGCTTCCGCCAGGCGGCGTTTCCGGATGCCGGATCTTTGGATGAGGGAGAGCAGTACGTGATGTCTTTACAAAAGAGTGACGGTTCCTGGGGTACGCCGGAGGACTTCAACGGGGATCCCTACGATCGCCTGCACCCGACCTGGACGGCAATAACGCTCCTGGCGCTGGGGCTAAATTAGAGGATAGAGGGCGAACTTCTCGAAGTTCTTGGCTTCAGGCGCAGCGCGATCCGCTTAAACCTTTTGTCAGGATTCGGCCTATGCGTGATGAGCGGCCGCTTCCTGTGGATTATGTGTCGTTTGACATAGCGATCGAGGTTTCCTATCTTTAGCGCTGGCGCGTTCGGGTTTTTTAAGCCCATTGCACTCCCTGAAAGGGCCAAAGTCATGAGAAAGAAAAATTACGTCGCTCTGTGGGTTGTTTTCGCATTGCCGGCCTTGCTTGCCTCAGCAGCTTTTTGCGGGCAGGAGCCGAAGGTCAAGGATGTGATTTTGGCCACCACTACTTCCACCCTTGATTCGGGGCTGCTCGATTATCTGGTGCCGATATTCGAAAAACAGAGCGGGTACAGGGTCAAGACAATTGCAGTTGGGACCGGCCAGGCGCTGAAGATGGGCGAAAGGGGCGAAGCGGACGTTTTGCTTACCCACGCCATGCAAGCCGAAAAACCGCTGGTTGACTCGGGAACGGTCCGAAATTACCGGCTGGTGATGCATAACGATTTCGTCATTGTCGGTCCGCGGGAAGATCCCGCCAAGATCAAGGGCAAGCCCACCACTGAGGCGTTTAAGGCAATTTTTGACAGCGCCGGCCCGTTTATCTCCAGAGGCGACGATTCAGGGACCAACAAGATGGAGCTTTCGCTCTGGAAAAAGGCCGACCTCAATCCAAAAGGGGCCAAATGGTACCTTGAATCGGGGCAGGGGATGGGCGCCACTCTTCTTATGGCATCGGAGAAAAAGGGCTACACCCTGAGCGACCGGGGAACATATCTTGCGCAAAGGCGCAACATAAAGCTCGACATACACTCTGAAGGGGACCCGTTGCTTCTGAACATCTATCACGTTATGGAAGTAAACCGGGAAAAATTCAGCAAAATCAACGCGGAGGGCGCCGGGGCGTTTGAGGATTTTCTCGTCTCCCCGGAAACCCAGAAACTCATAGGTGATTTCGGGAAGGACAAATTCGGGCAGCCTTTGTTTTTCCCCGATGCGGCCAAAGAAAAGATGTGACTCCAAATTATTGGTGGAGATTAAAATTATGGCAAAGAGCGGGGGAATGATTCCCCCGCATCCCCTCAGTTTCGGCCGCGAGCACAGGCGCGTCCGCGCACTGCACTCGCGGCCGAGCGCTCGGCGCCGCAGCGCCAGATAAGCCGCGCAGAGGCGAGGGGGTGTGGGGGGCAGGCTCCCCACGCTTTTCAGCATCTTTTGCCACCCTTAAACGCAACTTCGCACGAGAACTCAATCGCCATAGAGCTTTTGCATTTCCTTCGAGTATTGTCCGTTTTCGTCGTAGATGTAGAAAGGCTGTTCGACCTTTAGTTCTTCTCCTGCGCCTTTGCGGCATTCAAGATGAACAAGCCGGCAGCGGCCGAGCGGATAGGAGTAGACGAGGGTGAGCCGTTTCGGGCTCAAGCCGTGATCGACGGCGGAGCGCAGCAGATTTGGAAGCCGCGTGGAGGGATAGACAAGGGCGGCTCGGCCCCCGGGGCGGAGCAGATAACGCGCCGCGCCGAAGACATCGGCCAGGGTGGCGGTGAGTTCGTGGCGGGCGACGGCCTTTTGGCTTGCGGGGTTTATGCGGCCGGTGCCAGGCTTCCTGTACGGGGGATTGCTGAGGGCCAGATCGAAGGTCTCAGCCTCGAACACGGATGAAATCTTGCGAAAATCCAGTTGCCGGACCTCTATGCGGTCGCCCAAATTATTTTCACCGACATTTTGTCTGGCAAGCTCCGCCAGTTCCGGTTGAATCTCCACTCCCACGATCCTGCGCGCCGGCCGGTGGAACCGGCCGCCGGGTTGGGCAGGCGAGCCGCCCGGCCCTGCGGAATCGCCCCGCGCCTTTGCCCGATAAGCCAGTATGAGCGGCACCACGCCGCAGCCGGCGCCGAGTTCGATCACGCGGTCTCCTTTTCCAATACGGGTAAGGCCGGCCAGCAGGATCGCATCCAGGGAGAAACGATAACCTTTTTGCTCCTGACGGATGATGAGCCTTCCGCCGAAAAGAGCGTCGCGGGTATGGGGCCGATGGTCTTTCAGAAGATTTCCTCGTCGTGATAAAGAGGGTTGATCACCAGTCCGGAAATCACTTTCGGGTAAAAGTAAGTGGACTTATGAGGCATTATGAGACCGGAGTTGGCAACTTCGCAGACCTGTTCGATCCGCGTGTGATTTATGAAGAAGCCCGCGTCGAACCCGGAAGATTTCACCGCATCGAGAGCTTCCGCAAAGTCATGCGAAAAGCTGATATTGCGTTCATTTGCCAGGAAGTCGTCCGAAAGTCCGAGAAGGTCCTTCAGCACCACCTGGTCAAGCACGACGACATCGAGAGTTCTCATGGGAACAGGCAGCCCTTTTTGCTCAAGCAAAGATGAGATCAGATCTCTTTTTGCCGTGAGCGCATATTTGCACGGCGCCTCTTTGCAATAGACTCCGATTGTCGTGTCGTTCTTCAAGCCTCCAGCGCGGATTTTCTCTTTCCACCTCAGTTCGCCAAGCTCATCAGGCTCAAAGCGCTCGACATGAAAGTAACTTTTCGCTTTCTCCACAAGTCTTTCACAGTCCCATGCGCCCAGATTTCTCAAAAGCCGGTGAGTGGGCAGAATCGTGAGGCCCGATTCATTCATATCCGTGAGGTATACCATTATGAACTCGTAGGAGGCATGGGGCCTGCCGCCGCCGTAACGCCCGCGCTGGGCGTTCCTGTAATTCAGAGCGGTTTCGTAGCGGTGGTGGCCGTCGGCAATGAAGATGGGCTTATCGAGCATGAGGGCGCGGACTTCATCGATGATCTGTCGTTCG
>DASPQK010000207.1:0-4083 GCA_035624985.1 Syntrophobacteraceae bacterium
ACGCGAGCGGACAGGAGCATCGGCTCTTCAAGGACCGACGGGGTAATGCATCTTGACGCGGAGACAAGGGAGAGGATGTACCTGGAATACCTGAACGCCCCCAAATCCCACATTGATGCCGCCATCGCGCAGGCTGCCCCGCCCACCGCCTTTACGCTGCTGGATCACATCGTCTACACGCCGAGCGATCGTAACCAGGGATCATGCGGCAATTGCTGGGTTTGGACGTCAACAGCGCTTTTCGAGATCAAACACAGTGTCGAAACCGGGGTGAAAGACAGGCTGTCCTTACAGTGGTTCGATTCCGCCTTTTACGGCTGGTATCCCCCCGACAGTTGGCAGCCCGAAGGCCCTGCCTGCAACGGCGGCAATCTCGCGGGCGTTGCTACTTTCTACAACTCGCACGTTTTTGTCCCATGGTCGAATGAGAATGCCTATTTCCAGGATGAGAACGGAGGGGCGACCCCCGCTATCCCGGCCTCCTCAATATCGGCCGTTCCATATTATTATGGGGATGTTAACGCCTATGAAGCCGTCACTATTGAAACGACAGGGGTGAGTCAAGCCCAGGCAATTGCGAATATACAAAATGTGCTCCTTCAGAAAAAGGGGGTGGATTTCTCCATACAGTGGGCTACGGATGCAGACGAGAAAGTCTTTGCGAACTGGTGGTCCAACAACCCGGAGAGCGCCATATTCAATCCCGATTCAGACGGAAATGGCGGTACCGTGTGCGGTCACGATGAGATAAACCAGCAGGTCAGCTCACATGATCTTACAATTGTGGGCTATGACACCAGCATCGCAAACAACCCTTTCTGGATCGTTCTCAACAGTTGGGGCGCCACCCCGACCCGTCTACACGGGCTCTTCCGCATGTCGATGAGTATGAACTACGGTTGTACCGAGATCACCCAGGACAATAAAACAGTGTATAACAGGACATTCCAGAACCTGGAGACTCAAGGCGGGAAGACCGCTTTCTACAATACGAACAGGCTCTCCATGTCAAGGGTGAACCCTGCGAACGGCGCGATTTCGGTTACCGACCGCGGGGAAAACGATCCCTGGCCCGCTAATACAAATCAGAGCGATTACGTTACCTTAGCCGGCGCAACCTACAAGGAGCCGTCGCTTGCGACCTTCAACACCCGTCAGTACATGGTGGTGAAGGATTCGACCAATAACGGCATCTCGATCTGTTCCATGGATTACACCGGCTCGTGGTCGTCCTGGACAAACGTGCCGGGAGGAAATACCGATGGTGCGCCGGCCTTGGTGATGTACAGGAACCGGTTGTATCTGTTTCAAAAAGATGCCGGCAAGACTACGGTCTCATATGCATCCATGGATACCGGCGGAAATTGGTCGAGTTGGTCCACCGTCCCCAAATCTGGAACTAGTCATTCCCCTGCCGCTGTGGTGCAGAACGATAGGCTCCTTTTCTTCGAGGTCGACCTGAACGGACATGTCATGTACAGTCCGCTGTACAATGACGGTAATTGGTATGGCTGGTACGGTTTGTATTCCGGCAATTTCGGCAATCTTATTACCAACGCCGCCCCGGCCGTTGCCAATTTCAACGGCGATGTCTGGGTTGCCGTGAAGGGCCTAGCCGGCACGCCGAACGCCGACAATATCTCGGCCGCGCACACTACTCAGCAGGATGCGGCGGGATCCTGGATGGGATGGCAACAGCTTCCCGCCAACGGCCGCACGAGCCACGGTCCCATGCTGGCCGTGGGACCGGATGCAAATACCATGACCATCACCGTAACCGGGGAAAACGGCAACAACACCACGTTCACTCAAACCTATAGTCCCCAGGGATGGTCCGGGGCCTGGACTCCAAACCCGGTTCCAGGGTTCACTTCGAACATCGCACCCTCCCTTAACGACTACTGGTTTTAACTCGAGGGGCCGATCTGAAGTGGAAGGACCAGCCGGCATCGATGCCGGAGTGTTGCACGGCGAACAGTAAAAGCGTTAATCGATTGTCGCGCATCGGGCAGAGTCAGTTTAAGCGGCTCTGCCCTTTTTTCGCCTTAAATACGATGCACCGACTCTTTAAGGGTCTTCCGGCAACCGCGTACTTGGCCAGGTTTCACGCAAAGAAGAACAACACCGAGAGGAGCGGAGCGGGGTGGATGAAGGGTCGAGATGCCGCAACGGGGTCGATTGACACGGAAGTGGCCACGGTCTCTGATGGCAGGGCACCGTTGGCCGCATTCCAACTCGTACCTCCGTCGACGCTCTTTCCCGGCATATCCACGAGGGCCTGCCACATTTCGAGGCGCAGTCCTCCCGGAAAAACACCGCCATCTCTGATTGGGTAGGACACGTAGAGCCATAGGGAGACATCAGAACGCCGTATCCCGGATTATGTGGAGCAGGTTACAGACAAGAGGTCCGACGGGAAGCCTTGCCAGATTGGATGCGGTTGGCGGGACGCTTACGGAGATTGTGTTTTAAGAGGGCCCCGGCGCTCGCGAAACGCGAGGACTGGGTCGGGCGCTCTGCGCCGCTCACCACCTGAGTGGTGGAGAGGAGTGATGAAGAACGAATGTAGAATAACGAATGTAGAATAACGAATGTAGAATAACGAATGATGAATGATTTTCTCATTGGACGCGGGAATCGCCCTTGCTTGCATCTCCAGGCTCAGGATTGCGGCAAATACGACCGCAAAAAGGAACGGCGCTCTTAAGCGGGTCCGGCATTTTTCCATTTCACTCTCCATAACCGGTAAGTATCGTGAAATTACGACCGTTAGATCATTGCCTGACAGCCACCCGCGCCAATCCTTCCGAGAAGGGGTAGGCGGCTTCAAACTGAGTCGGAATGACCGTTTTGCCTTCCTTATCAATAAACCCGTCTTTCCCTCCGCTGGTGATCTTGGCCAATCCCTCTGAAAAGCTGTCGACGGACGAAAACTCTGCCGGAATGGCAAGATTTCCCTTTTTGTCGATGAACCCCCACTTATCCGCGATCCTTACCGCCGCCATGCCTTCGCAGAAACCCTTGGTCCCGTCGTATTTGGGATCAATCACCAATGTCCCGGTCCTGTCGATATAGCCGAATTTCCCGCCGGTCTTTACAGGGGCCAAACCTTCGTGGAACTCCATGGCAAGGGGAAACCCGGGCGGGATCACCATTTTACCCGTTAAATCGAGGTAGCCCCACTTGCCGTCAACCATGATCGCCATCATCCCTTCGGAGATTCGGTACAGCCCGTCGTACTGCGGTGGGATAACTCTTTCTCCTTTTTTGTCGATGTAGGAAAACTTGAGAGGCTCTGAATCGGGGGTTGCCGGAGTCAGGACAACCTTCCTGCCGTCCGGCAACGTTTTTTCTTCTCCCTTTAGCTGCCGAAATTCCGTGGGGCATACCCCAACGCCCTCGCGGAAAAATCCCGCATCCAGGCAAATGGGCTGAATGACCATCTTTCCGGTTTTATCTATAAAGCCCCATTTGCCTCCCACTTTGACTGACGCAAGGCCGTCCGCGAATGTCATTCCGCCATCGAACTCTGCCTCGAACGCTTTCCTACCGGTCTTGTCTATGTAGGCGACCGACCTGCCGATTCTCACCCTGGCTACTCCTTCGGAGAAAATGTCGCTTGCGGCAAATTGCGGCTGGATAACCATCTTGCCGGTCTTATCGATAAAGCCCCATTGGTCCCCCAACCTCACCGCAGCCAGACCTTCGGAAAACTTGTAGGTCATATCGTAAGCGGCAGGGATGGCCAGTCTGCCCGATTTGTCGATGAATCCGTACTTGACTTGAGGAGCGGACGAGGGTTTGATAACCTGCTCGGCGCTTGTGAAGGTTCCCCAAAGTAAAACGAAAAGAATAAATCCAGGGAGTAATGACGGTCTCCCCTTCATGGCGGCAACTCCTCTTGCGGAAAAGACGGGACTGAAACTCCAGGGCCAGCGGGTTATCAGTCGAAGCATCCGTTACAAGCCTATTACTTGCTTGCAAAAGTGCGCGTAGCAATCATTCGTGTTCGTCACCCCGGCAGTCCCGGCAGTGCATTTGAGCCGGGATCAAGAGCCGGGGTCCAGGGGGTTCCTGAGGTGA
>DASPQK010000208.1:0-17927 GCA_035624985.1 Syntrophobacteraceae bacterium
AGGCAATCGCGTGGGCGCAGGGGGTCATCGATTCCCACCCCCGTTATGCGACCATCATAACTACTCACTCGTACCTGAGCCCGCCTCCCTGGGGTGAGGACAATTTGCCCCTGGCGAAGCCCGCAGCGCGCAATGCCGCCGGCTACCTGGTCAACTCTTGCGGTGGCTGGAACGACGCCCAGGGAGTCTGGAACAAGCTGATCGCAACCAACGATCAGGTATTCCTGGTCCTCTGCGGACATTCATGGACTCCCACCAATGCAAACGGTGTTTCCAAAGGGGAAAACATTCGCATCGACAATAATAATGCAGGCCACCCTGTCTACCAGGTCCTGACGGACTATCAGGGGAACACCTCCTTGGGCAGCGGAGGCGGCGACGGCTGGTACAGGTTTATGCAATTCGACATGGACAACCATGTAATCCACTTCACGACCTTCAATTCTTATATGAAAAAATATGCCGGCCAAAACGGGACAAGCACCTTCGATCAACCGCCGGGGTTTTCGGATTTCAGCCTGAACATGCCGGTCCAGGTTCTCCAGGCGCCCGCGCAGGCTGCGACATCTTCTCTCCTCCGGTCGTTTCCGGCAACCCAACCAGGCTCAATACCGGCACTCTGACCCCCGCCAATAAGGACTGCGATTTTGGGTGTCTTTCGGAGTCGAATCTCTATTCCTCCTTTCGCACATTACGGTAGGTAATGGCTCTGAACCATCTAATGAGCTTACAAATGACCCCTGCGGCCACCATCATAGCAACCAGTGCTTCGACAGGGTGATCCCGCCAGTAATAGGGTGCTCGGTATACTCCAATTAAGAATTAGTATCACGAGTCACAGTACTCATGCTCACGGTCCTGACCCGATTATTCCCCAGGCAAAATTCTCGAAACGGCCAGTGACAACGGAGAGATCACCGGCCTGTTGAGTGACCAGCCGGACCGGGTGACGATGCCGCCCTCTTCTGCGCCCTCATGCCGGTTTAAGGCAGCGTCCTTGAGATACGACTTGCATATTCGATGGGAAATCTTAATTTCCAAGAAGAGTAAGGTGCACCTAAGTATTTTTGTAGACTTGAACTCCCTCGCGAAACGCGTGAGGAGCGATCAGCCAAAACGCTACTTCAAACAATCGATTACAAAAAAGGAGATGGACTATGAGCAAGCTCGCCTTGATGGCAGCAGTCGCTAGTTTGGTTTTTTGTCATGCGATGAACGCAAATGCCACGAACCCGACATGGACCAGTGGGGCCGTGCAGTCAGAGCATTACGTGGGCTTCACGACTGCCACGACGACGGGAGCCGCAGGAGGAGAGGTCGCCATGAACTATATGTGCCAGCACCAGTATGGAGAGACTGCGCATATTTGTACGGCGGGAGGATATTTTGCTACTAGCGGATCCTCGACACCAGTCACCGATAAGTGGCTCGAACCGAGTGTGGGAAACTGCGTCGGCGTCGGCACCTCGTTATCGACCACAGGCGTTCTTTGCCAAATACCCACGCTCAATAACGGCGCCTTCACCGATCCTGCCGGCTTCGTCCAGTCGTGTGAGAACTGGACCAGCCAGTCTGCCAGCGACTTTGGAACCGCGGCGGAGGCGGCCACTCATACTAATGGGCATTTAGAAATGATCTCGTGTAACACGGCACTGCATGTCGCATGCTGCGGCCCGTAGGTATCGGGTCGGGCGGCATGCGCGCCGTTTAGGTTTGGCCTGCTGATTCCACCCCGGGAAGTTGGGATAACGGCCAAATCTCTTGCACCGCCCATGCCCAGCGAAGCCGTCGTTCAACGTAAAGTCCAGCAAGGGGGAGCCGGAAGGTTCCCCTGTTCCCGCTCATATTGCCGGAGCGCACGCACAAGAAACACTTTCAGGCTGTACGGAACCTTGCCTTTGCCCCTTACCGTTATGTCCAACTCATTGCAGGCAACAATTGGGAAATCGGCTGTGACAGCCTCGGGATCGCAGCTCCCCCGGAGCAAATGACCAGGGCAGGCAACGATGCTGCCTTGTTCTCCAACATTGGGCAGGTTTAAGACAATCTCGGCGGAATATTACTTGCATGCTCGATTGCGAACGCGTAGGGTTTTGCTCAGTGGAGAGGTGCAGGGGAACTTCATCGCGCAAAAACCCGACCGCGAAATACACTTTGGATATACATATCCGTATAGAGTGATTCGAGGGGGTGACTCACATGAGGAGGCCATCTGCCGGGATGTTCAAAGCGGTCGCCCTGCTGTGGGTCCTTGCTGCCGCCGTTTTGCCCTGCGCCGTCGCGACGGCTTCACCGGACCTGATCGTATACAATGATGCTCTCAACTCGGGCTGGGCCAACTGGTCGTGGGGCGCAGCCGCCAACTTCGCCGCCGCCTCGCCCGTGCACAGCGGCAAGTATTCCATAGCCGTGACCATCACGTCCGCATGGGGCGGGCTATACCTGGCGGCAAGCCCGGCGATCTCATCCTCTCCATACGACACGTTGCAGTTCTGGGTAAACGGGGGCGTCGCCGGCGGCCGGAAGGTACAGGTGATGCTGGCGGACGGCAGCTACAACCTGCTCACTAATAACGCGGTCAAGGTGCCCATAACTGCCGGCGCCTGGACGCAGGTGAAGGTCAAGCTGTCCGATCTCGGGGGCCCGGGGCAGATTGGCGGGATCGTTTGGCAGGATACGAGCGGCGGCGCCCAGCCGACGTTTTACCTGGACGATATCTCCTTCATCAACCAGGGGGTCCCTCCGGATAAGGGACCGAACCTCAGTGTCAACGCGGGAGCGAACCGCCACGCCATCAGCCCGGATATCTACGGGATGAACTTTGCAGGCGCGGCCCTGGGGGCCAAACTCAAAATTCCCGTGCAGCGATGTGGAGGCAATTCCACCACGCGCTACAACTGGCAGACCAATATGCACAATGCCGGCAGCGACTGGTATTTCGAAAATATCCCGGACGGTGCGCCCGTCGAGAACGGTTCGAGCACCGACCTGTTCGTGGATCAGGACCGCCGGACAGGGGCGAAGACCATCCTGACCGTGCCCCTGATCGGCTGGACCCCGAGGGCCGACAGTCCTCGCAATCAACCGTATGACTGCGGTTATAGTGTTTCCAAATACGGTCTCCAGCAGAGCACCGATTCGCAGTGGGAGCCTGATTGCGGAAACGGTGTTTCTCAGGAAACCGTCAAGGAGATCACCGGCAACGACCCTCACGACACTAGCACGGCCATCGGCGCCCCGTTCGTCACCGAATGGATCGGCCACCTCACCGCCAGGTACGGCCATGGTTCGAGCGGCGGTGTCGCCTTCTACGACCTGGATAACGAGCCCATGCTGTGGGACAGTACGCACCGGGACGTGCACCCTCTGGCGACGACATACGATGAGCTGCTCCAAAGAACACTTTCGATCGCCCCGGCGGTAAAGTCCGCAGACTCGACAGCCAAGACGCTTGGCCCGGTGCTCTGGGGCTGGTGCGCCTATTTCTATTCCGCTCTCGACGGCTGTTCAATCGGAAATGACTACCACAGCCACGGCGACACGTATTTCGTGCCATGGTATCTGCAGCAAATGCACAGCTACGAGAAGGCCCACGGGGTGCGCATACTCGATTACCTGGACCTTCACTATTACCCCGCCGCAGACGGCGTCGCATTGTCTCCGGCGGGCAGCGCCGCCACCCAGGCCCTCAGGCTGCGTTCCACTCGTTCCTTGTGGGACCCGGCCTATATAGACGAAAGCTGGATTTCGAACATGGAGCCCGGCGGAGTGGCGGTGCAGCTTATTCCACGCATGAAGCAGTGGGTGAACTCAAACTACCCCGGCACGAAGCTCTCCATAAGCGAGTACAACTGGGGGGCGCTCGACAATATCAACGGCGCCCTGGCGCAGGCCGACGTGCTGGGGATTTTCGGCCGTGAGGGGCTGGACCTCGCCACACTGTGGTCTCCTCCGGCCCCAACCGATCCGGGCGCTTTCGCCTTCCTCATGTACCGCAACTACAACGGGGCGGGCAACGGCTTTGGCGACGTAAGCGTCCGAGCCGCCAGCGCCGACCAGGACCTGGTGTCCGTTTATGCGGCGCAAAACAGCCTGAACGATGCGCTTACCATCATCGCGATAAACAAGACGGCCGGACCACTTACCAGCAATGTCGCTCTTTCGAACTTCAATCCACGGGCAACCGCTGCGGTTTACCAATACGGCGCGGCGAATCCGGGGGGCATCGTACACGCCCCCAATCTCGCCGTAACGGCGAGCGGTTTCAGCGCCGTTTTGCCGGGCAATTCGATCTCGCTCTTCGTCCTGCCGCAGGTGGTAACCGTTACGATTTCACCGACAAGCGCCTCGATGCCGGTTGAAAAAACCAAGCAGTTTACCGCCAAGGTTTCCGGAACTGCTGATACTTCGGTTACCTGGCGGGTGAACACCGTTTCGGGGGGCAACGCGACAATTGGCAAGATATCGGCTTCCGGCCTGTACACGGCCCCGGCCAGGGTGCCCAGCCCGTCTGCGGTGACGGTGAGCTGCGCTTCGAACGCAGATACAACCAAATCCGCCTCAGCCAGGGTGAAGATCGTACCGGCTGCCTCGGTCCCGGACTAGACGCCGAGTGGAAGCTAAATTCCGCTAATGGGAAAGGACGCGCGATCCGTGATCCGTGATCCGTGAAGGGTGAGCAGTGAAGAGTGAAGAGTGAAGGGTGAAGGGTGGAGAGGGAACAGCGAACGGAGCGAGGCTTGCGCGAAGCAAACCGTAGAACCGCAGAATGTAGAATGTAGAACCGCAGAAGTGTTCCAATCCACCTGGGCGCGGATCGAGGAGCGGATCGGAGTGGATGGACGGGGAGAGGTTCTCGCTGCATTCGCTGTTAATACAGGGAAATTCACTCCTCCTGCCGGGCAACATGTTGATTTTATTGTGAGTTTTAGATTTTGCCTTCTGAAATAACAGCGGATAACAGCGGGGGTTATTGAAAATCTGCCATAATAACAATAGGATACGATCTTATTTCCCATGTTCCGACTTCTCCCCCGGCTGGCTGATGATGGAGTTCCCGAGTTCCCAAAGCCTTTTTCCACAATTCCGGGCAACATTGTACTTCACGATAAGAAGTGATGTCAAGAAAAAAATGAAGTATAAAAACAATATTTTTTCCCGGCGCGGATGATGGAGCCGCGCTTGTAAGGCAAAAGGCAAAAGTTAAAAGGCAAAAGTAAAAAGGAAAAACCGAATAGCCATCCTCAGCGCCTGTCGACAAGTTGGCTTTTCGGTAGGGCAGATCAGTTTTGCGTGCGCACTCACGGAAACGCGGTTGTTCTTGAAGCCGGCACCGGCTAAAGTCAGTTCCCGGCTGCGACCTGGGCCAGCGCAGATATCGGTTCCACCTTTGGCCTCAAGGGCTATAGTGCTGTCGGGGGGGGCTTGAATCCATGCGAAAACGGTTGGCGTCGGACAAGGAACTGAGCGAGCGTTACCGACATATCCAAAGAATTCTCTCAATAGCTCAAACGGAGACCTGACCCCTCTCTCACAGGGTCAATCGCCGGGAATATCCTTGGAGCTTTGTCAGGTAGGGATGGTATACCGGCAAACTAGTTGGAAGAACGTGAGTTGAAGAAAGTCATTGAAAAAATGTCGTGTCGTTTGCGGGCGCGAGGCTTAGCAACACCGGGAGATTAGAGAAAACCTACCGTACCCAATGCTCCAGATGTCGAAGCAAATTCTTCTCTATTACCCATGCATCCCACGAATCGTGAGTATCGTTATTCAGTTCGAAACGCACGCCGACAATAAAATCTATCCAGACAAATGCGCGGCTTTGGTGGCGATATGTTAATTCGCACAGGCATGCGCCTAAAGAATGAAAATCAGCGACCTCAACCATTGGTTCAAGAACGCTCCCCTGAAATCCTTTCGCAGCAGACAGTTTCCCATCAGTGGATTTCCATAGGAAACTCACAGATTCCTTCTCTGGACCAACAAAGGATTCGATATAAATTTCCGGCGGGGTGCGTGACTGCGTTTGGGTGGCATTTAATGCTGAACAAAACTCATCCGTCTCTATTTCCTTGAGGAATGTGTGCCAAAACCAAGTTGAGTCCATGACCTGTGTGGAAGGACATTGAGAGTCACGCCCCAGTCCCTTCTCGACATAGAGACCGATGATAATTTCTGCATCTCCAGACGGTACAAAGCCGAATTTTGGGTATTTGTAGGCAGGGTTGACTCCAACAGGAGAGAGCCACCACGTGGTGGACTCAGAGAGGAACCGATTGTACTGGATAGCGAAAAGACGTTTTTTCTCTTTCGCTGATTTACGCAGTTCCAGAACCGCTCGACAGGTTTCATGAGGAGAACTGTATATGCAGGGGATCAGCATCTTGCGCTCCCGTTAGCGGTCTCAAAAGTATCGTCCTGAGCCATTCCTCATTCTTTCAGCACCACCATCTTCCCTGACAGTAGTCGACCAGTACTTTTGTTCTATCATCGATATCCGCCTTAAGGAACTTCTTTTTGACAGCGATATCCGATGAAACTTTTCTGGTGACCGCAAAAAGGCTCCGGTCATAATAAGGTATCTTCTCAGGTGGAATTCGATTCTGGACTGCACTGTTCAGTTGTTTCTCAATAACTGTAAGATTCCCAAATTTATGCTGATATTCGAGGAACTCCTTCTCATCGGCAAATCCGAGCGCCTCAAATGAATAGGAAGGTGTTTGAGACGCGATATGTTCGATAGTCGGTGATTTGGAAACAAATTCGGAGAGTTTTGAAACATTGAACTTAGTTCCTGATATTTTTTCACAATATTCGATGAATATATGAGGAAGCGCCCTGTTTCCGTATATGTCCCTGTTTAAGTAAGCCACAAATTCTTCCTTTCCCATCCATCTTTGATTATATGAAATGAGGCGGTCCTTTATTTGTTCGAGACTCCAATCTTTATTGATTTCATATGCCAGCCGAGATATTTCCGCTCTAGGGTCGGTGCCTCTCGTTTTGTATATTCTAACATCAATCATCTCTATCAGGTCAATGATTGATATATTTTTATATTTCGCATATTTGATCGGTTTTCCGAGCAAATTGAGTGTATTTAATTTTACCATTAGAGGGTACAACGTTGCAGACACTCCCAAAACGCAGAACAATTTATAGTATTTAGGGTCATTTTTAGTCTTGTTCAGCAACTCTCTCAGCGAATTAAAGAAATTACGGAGAGCGTCGATATATTCAGATATAAAGGTTTTCATATCCTCTATTTTAGAACGTTCGCCTTTATTGATGGCATCACGGTAGGTGGACAGTTTATCCTTTAGATATTTGAATACATAAGTTGCAGTAGCATCGTAATTATCATTGAAATGTGAAACAAAATGGTATCGCATCACATTATCTTCGGTAAACTCAACATTCTTTATTAAGGTAATTTCCATCGTTTCGCCGATATGCTTAATATCGTCGTAAATTTCAAAAATGTCCCCAAGCATATCATTTATGTAATCGTCGAGTGATTTTGATAAATAGCGATTAGAAAAATATATTAGCAGACTCTTTGCTTTTTCCATATTTGACAGCAGTTTACCTCTATCGTTAACGGTCTGAAAAATTCTTATTGCGTCACCCTCGGTGTTCTCAATGAATTCCATAACTTCCAATTTTTCAACTGACCTCATGAAGGTTCTCTTGTCATGAATTTCTGAGATTATTCTCTTTATTTCCTCATAAGCCTCGTATAAAAGTCGCTGGCTCTTATTTTCAGGGGTAGATGCTCTGCGTTTCAACAATTTATTAAAGAATATGTGGTCTTTTCCAAGAGGCTTGAGTCTAAATCGTTCGTTTTTAATATAGAAAAGGTCGTAAAAATCAGCCTCTTTTTTCTTAAGATGTAGAATGAGTTCATTTATTATCATCGTTATAGTGGTGATTCTCTGTTGTCCATCTACAATGTAGAAGGTGTCATCCATTATAGGGTTTCTCGACAAAACGATTGTGCCAATATAGTGAGACGACTTACTATCAATAGATTCACGTATATCTTCAAACAACTCTCTTACGTTTTGCTTTTCCCACGCGTATCCCCTTTGATACTTTGGAATCTCAAAATACCTACCATTGTAGAAGTCCTTTATCATCTCACTAGCCATTTTCATCCCCCTCTCAGGCGGCACATGCCGCGTCAGGTACAAAGTGGATTTCACGCTCTTCAAGCGCTCTTTATCCCCCATACAGAATACGACAGTTTACCCGAATTCAAAAAACAATTTCAATGGGGTACTCGGATGGGGGGCATTCAAATTGGTGACATTGCTGCTGGATAGTGGTATTCAGAAAAGACACAAATATGGATGTTTTTTTGCCACTGGAGGGGGTGTGATGAACAACAACAGTCTGGAAACAAAGACTCTCGAAAACCGGCTGTGGGAAGTGGGCAAGTTGTTCGAGTAAAGGAAGACTGACCTTCGACCCTGCTCTTTTAGATGAGCCAAAAGAGATGAGGGTGGAGGCGGTTCTTCACGAACTTTTTGCACATGCGTTCTCCGGTCAACAAGCCGTCGAGTCAACTCTTATCGACTTGCGCCCCTACCTTGACAGTGCCATTCCGCACGACCCCGTGGTGAAGAAACTTGATGACATCAAGCAGGTTTTAGAGAAAACAAAAGGGGCTGACGAAAATTAGAATTTTTAGGGAGAGCGCATGCGCACTTTGACAGAGCCAACTGAAAACGACAATATAGAATGTCATCTCCAACAGGTCGGAATGGGTACTCTTCTTTGCAGAGCAGCACGTCAGACCGGGGAGAGAACCACCAATGAGGTAAACCCTACAATATGTTTCAACTGCGATGCAGGGAGGGTTTTCCGTCAAGTCGGATGTGACGCTATTACCCCGAAGTTGAGGATATTTAGCATGGCAGGCGCGACTCAAATAGATTTGGAATCCCTGTTTTGCAAGATTCGCAAAAAACCCACCACTCTCGAATACTGTTCCTCATGCGGTCTTGCTAACGCGGAAACGACGCGGCAGATCATCACCACGGCGAGAGGTCTTTTTCAGGCTCAGGGCTTTCACTCTGCCTATCAGGATATAGAAAAAGCCCGTGAAGCCATCAGGGATGGCAATTTTGAAAACGCCATAACGAGAAGCATATCGTGCCTTGAGAGCGTCATCCGCACGTGCCATGAGTCTTTGAATCATCCGCTTCCAAACAAGAAGCGATTGACTGACCTTTGGAAATCGATGAGGGATGTTTTGCAATTCGGCCAAGTTGATTCCTCTGGTTCCCTCACGAATCTCCTGAACAGTTTATCCGGTGCCGTGCTTCATTTGAGCGGGTTGAGAAATACACTCGGAGATGCACACGGGAAAGGCGCTTATCGACCTGAAGTGTCCGCGGTAATCGCAGAGATTGCCATAAATACTGCCTCAACATTGGCAACAGCAATCATCCGAAGGCATAATCAGATTAAAGGAAAGTCCGATGACTGATATAAAAATGAATGTTCCCTTCCCCCTCGATGATGAAGGATTTTTCAGGAGGGAGTGTCCTTTCTGTTTTAGAGAATTCAAGATTAAACTGAAAGAAGACGAGCTCAGCGACTTGGCTCAAGGGGTATCGAGCACTTTTATGGTGGATTCCGAGCCTGAGCCTTCCTCAGAAGATACTGAAGATCAAGCCGCGGACTTTTTTTGCCCATATTGCGGTCAAAGTTCAGCGGCAGGAACTTGGTGGACTCAAGAGCAACTTGCCTATATCCAGGTTCACACAAAGAATATCGTGGCAAAAATTGTCAATGAAAATTTCATTGGGCCTCTTAAAAGGAATTTTGGTCAAAATAGGTCTGGAGGTTTGATTTCCATAAAAGTAACGGCAAAGGAATTAGAGCAGACAGAGCCTTGGATTGCCCCTGAAGCAAATGACATGAAGGTCTTTGATCTGGAGTGCTGTCAACGTAGTTTGAAAATTGATGAGGCTTGGAGAGGCACAGTCCATTGTTTTTTCTGTGGGTTCCCGCATGGCTGACATCATCAAAGGATGTCCATGATCGGATACAAGTATTAAGTTGCCATTTCCTTCGCTGTCGGGGATAGGGATGAAGCGAAAACCTATTGCAATCGATGTACAGGCTGCTGTCCTGCTTAGGTCAAGGAGACGATGTTGTCTCTGCTTTGGGCTAAATCGAGACACATCCATTAAACAGGGGCAGATAGCTCATCTCGATCACGATCCAGCCAACGGTGCTGAGGATAATTTGGTTTTTTTGTGTCTCGATCACCATGACCAATATGACAGCACCACAGGACAGAGCAAGAATTTTACCATTACTGAGGTCAAGAAATATAGGCTGGAGCTATACTCTGCCGTAAAACTTGCCTTTGACACTGAAGTCTCTTTTGGGAAGGTCAAAATCATGATCCCTGAAATCTCAGGGCATTATATCCGAATGACGCAAAATGAAAGCGCGGAGTTGAAGGTCAAGCGCATGGAGGATGGTCGGTATCATTTTTCTGGCCTTGCTTTGTGGGGTAGGAATAGAGAATACGGACCAAACATTGGCGAATTGGATTTTATAGGGGATGTGGAAGACAATGCTATTACATACTCCTGCCCACATCCCGATGGCACTATCTATAGGATCACGCTTCTTTTTCTTGAAACGGGAATGAGCGTCACTGAAGAGAATTCTCAAGGTATGTTTGGGATGAACGTTTCTTTCGCTGGAGAATATGGAAAAGCGTGACCGTTGCATGGGTGGACAGAGATAACACCGATGAATGAGAAAGAACGAATCGAAAAGGGAACCGCTGAGGGCTTTCTCCCACTCTATAATTTGAGGATGGGAACTTCATTCTCTATAATCGAACACTCTGATGCCCCTGATTTCCACTGTGCGGATGAAGCTGGCAATACATTGAATTTGGAAGTCACACTAACTGAAGATCGACCCGGAGATATTCAAGCTAATCTTGGAAGGTCTGATCATAAAAGTCTGGAGGCTCTGAAAAAGCACCTTTCCGACGTGAAGGCTGGCAAAGCACACCCAATGGAGTGGGTTAGCTGCTTGCCAGGCAATGTCTCTGCTATGATCGTTAGCCGCATTCAAAAAAAACTGAAAAAAGGTAACTGATCACAGGGTATCTAAATTTCAGCCTGACAGATCCATGACAGATCAGGCGGCTGTTCTTTGAAAAAACGCGTAAATGCATCGACGAGCAGTTCGAAAGTTGACTTCGCTTGAAGGCGGCACGTCTGTCTGAGTGAGAGGATGCGTTCAACCCAGAGGTTTCCCTTGTCGCTTTTCGTACCTTGGCTGCGTTTGCGCCAGAGCACCGCAAACCGAAGGATGCGCTCGCCAAAGTTATTGGTCGGCTCCACTCCTTCTTCTGTCAGGAAAACAAAGAGAGATTCCATCTCATCTTCGAGCCTGCGCACAAACGTTCCCGCTTCGCTCTGACTGTCCCGGTAAAGAGCGATAAGATGGCAAAACCTTGCAAAAAACGCCCTCCACTCTCCAATGGTCGGTGGGGCTTTGGCCATCTTTATCAGGCGTACCAACTCTTTTAACGCCCACTTGCCGCAGCTCGAAAGTTCCGGGTCCCTTCTTTGGGCCAGGCCACGGGCCGTGCGGATAAGATGTGCCAGGCATGTCTGCCTTTTGTTTACCCATTTTTGGTAAATGCCGTAGTCGTCGCTTACCAGGATGCCGCACCAGGCGCCGATGAGCTTTCCAAAGGCCTCCCTGGATCGGTTGGGATGTATCATAAAGAAGGCGACCACGGGATTTGTCATCACCCACAGCCAGTTTAACTTGCCGCCCTTGTACCATGGCGTCTCGTCGACATGGTTTATCCGCGATGCCCGCGCTTTGTCCGTGATGGCCTCATAATGTTTCTCAATGGCCCTGGATGCGCGATCTATCACCTTTTGGATAGCGCCCAAGCTGACGGGAATATTTAGCACCGATGAGCAGAAGTTTTGCACCATATCACGACTGTTTCCCGCAATGCCCGCCAGCTCAACGACAAGGGCCGAGAGCCGGGCGCCATAACCGGTTTGGAATTGGGCAGGGACATGTCCCTTGTTGACCTTGCCGCATTGGCAGCACCTGCCGCTATAGAGGGCGAAGTGTATGATTCTCGTCACGATTTCCGGCAGTTCGATATGTTGGTGCGTATAGTAGCACTTGAGGTCATAAAATCGGTCGCAGCCGCAGGAGCAGCCTTTTGGGTAGATATCCAGGGTCTCGGTCGGGTCGAGCATTTGCTGGCGATATCCCTTGCGCCGTCTTCGGCACTTCGCTTTGGCCTTATTTTCAACCTTGCCGGAGCTCTGTTTTTTGAATGGATTGTCGGAGGAAGGGGGACGGTTTGAATTGGATGAATCCTGGTTGAGCCTGGCTTCAAGCTCTTCGATGCGCTTTTTAAGCCCCTGGTTTTCTTCCAGAAGATACATAAGGAGCTTTAGCACACCGGGCGGCGTCCTCTCGATGTCCTCGGCCGTGATTTCGGCCCCCTCCGGGAGCAGGTTCCAGTCAATCATTTAGGACCTCCCGGAAGTTTTTGGCCAAGGGATAGAGGAACACCGCCTTGACTGAGCTAAGGTACCGAGTGTGTCTATCGTACTTGCCGCGTCCTTTGGTTAGGCCGACACATACCCAATTGGCGGCCCGGTAACAGGTTCCGGAAAACTTTTCCTTATCCACGAATGTCTCAAGCAGCAGCGCCGGCTCACGGTAGAAGTGCAGCCAGTCCCTTTTGAGTGCTCTGATGTTGGCCGCAAGCACCTTGGAGGCCAAGTGCTCAATATGGACCCAAGGCAGGATAAGAAAGCGGACATTGTCGATCACCTTATTCAGGTTCCTCTGTCTGACCGCAGCAGACCAGCCGATTATCCGGTCCCGGCATGCCACCTTCCACGCGGCGGACCCCCAGCCCAGGCAGGCAACCGGGCGGTCTCCAAGACAGGCGATGTACTTGAGATAGGAACCCACAATCCAGGGATGGGCAAGGTAGTGGAATTTATCAACCAGGTGGTCCCACAACGCTTCTTCTGGACTGAAGCGAACCATGCGAATGGTCAAAGAGCCGAAGTCGGAAACCCTGCCCCTTATCTCGGAGGTGTCGTATGAATCAATGTTTGAAGGGGCTTTTCTGGGAAATCGGAAATTTTCATTTTGCCGGGGAGGAAGCTTGATTTCACCCTTTTTCTCCAGAGAAAGCAAAAGAGCCCGGCACGCCATGTCCTTGAGAAGGCCGTTTTCCTGTCTCCAGTTCCAGTGCCGGCAAAGAATACGGGAGATTGCCGACCGGCCTTCGGCCCAGTTTTGGGCAATACTATCTCTGATAATTTTTAATTCGTTGTGGTCAATCCTGCGGCTGCGTATGCGATAGGTTCCTGACAAGGTCCTTCCTCCCTTTTGGGAAGGACCTTATCAAAAAGCGGATTGTGACGCCAGCGAAAAATCAGACCTTGAGGGAAATTTTTTAACCCTGTGATCAGTTACGAAAAAAGATTATGGCCCAAATACCGCTCTTGTTGTGCGGGATACTTCTGGCTGTGATTGGGATTGGGATTTGGTGACTAACCAAGTTAAGGATGAGCTAGATTTGAAGTCAAACCCCTTCGAAAAGGGTATATGGATTATCTCTCGCTCAAAGGGCAGAATTACCCGCCTTCTGTGAGTTACAGTTAGAAGGAACTCAGTTTACTTACATTGGCCTACGGACACCGAATGCGTGTTGACCATGAAAATCTATTTCGGCGGACCCCTTTTCTCCGAATCCGAAAGAGGTTGGATTCGATGCACAATCAAGAAGATAGAAGCGCTGGCGCGGGACCGGGGCGCGGACATCGAGATCATCTTCCCATATGACGTGATCGCTCAAAGTGAAATCAGATCTCTTGGCACTGATGCGAAGCGTGAAATCTTTTCCGGTGCAAATTCCATCTCGAAAGTGCAGATATAGTCATCGCGCTCCTTGATGGGTCTCAAGTCGATGACGGTGCCGCATGGGAGATCGGGTTTTTTTACCGGGGAAAACCTGAAGGGGCAAAGATCATTGGGGTGAGGACCGATTTCGGAAACGCCGGCGAGAGTGCCGGTTCCGTGGTCAACGCCATGATCGAGTGCACCTGTGATCGGATTGTGAGGTCGAGTCAAGAACTGCTTTCGATTTTGATTGATTTCATTGATGAATTGGGAATAACTTCAGGGGAAAATCACCTGATTGGGGATTCCTATGGTCGCCTACAAGTACGAGGTCGCCCTTTCCTTCGCGGGTGAGGATAGAGCCTTTGCCGAAGAAGTTGCCAAGGGTCTTCGAGATGCCGGAGTTCAGGTTTTCTATGATAATTTTTATGCCGCCGAACTTTGGGGTGAAGAACCCAGCACGAAACTACGGCAGGTCTATCATGACTCCAGTGAATTCTGCATCATGGTCATCAGCCGGTACTATCTCGAAAAAATGTGGACAATCTTTGAGCGACAACAGGCGATTGAACGACTGATTAGGGAAAAAGGAAAGGCTTACGTCTTGCATGTTCGTTTGGATGGGTTCGCTGGCGAAGTGCCGGGACTGCCTGGATCGATCAGTTATCTATCAGTTCGCAGCAATCAGGCTCAGATCATAGTCAACACCTTCCTCGCCAAGATCGGCAGAAACAAGCCCAAGGCAAGCACTTCTCCAGCCAGAGCCGAAACTCCAAAGCCCTACGTGCCAAAACTGAAACGATCATTCACGGATAGGGAAAAGAACTCGTTTCTGAAAGACTCTTTTGGGGAGATCATTGATCTCGTGGAGCGATTTTTGAGTGACACCAAGAACGAGCATCCTCATTTTGATTATGATGCCGAGAGGATCACCACACGGAAAGCCGTTTTCACCGTATACAGCAACCAAAAGCAGGTCACTCAAATCAAAATCTGGCTCCGAGGGGCGCTTGGGGGTAACGAAATTTCCTTCCGGTACGGAAATCGGATCGAAATAGACGATAATTCCAGCAACGAATCGATTTATCTGGAAGAGCGCGAGGGTGAACTCAAGTTGAAGCCGCTTGGCATGGGGATGTTCGGATTGGAAAGGGATAAACTCCTGTCACCCCGCGAGATCGCAGAGTACCTGTGGGGAATCGTGTGCAGGAGTTTTTCGTGACCGATTTCGGAGTTTTTGGATGACAACCAGAGAGAAACTAAGGAATCTGCTTGCCAGCATTGGCGCGAATGCTGATCACTGGCAGGATAATGTCGAGAAATTCCGCATAAAGGTGGATCTTCTTGATCAATCAGGAAAATACGGCAACCTTCTCAAATCTTTTTTTTCGTGCAAAGACCTCAACACAATAAACAGTTACTCCTTTGAGATTTTGTTTGCGTACGATTTTGAAGCGAATGGGCTAAGCCTCGAATATGAGGTTAAACAATGTGACGAAGATAGCCACAGCATAGATTTCCGGTGCTGCCTCGATGATAAGAGCATATTATTTTTTGAACTTCGCCTCATCCAGCAACGAAACTGGATAACGCAAAGTCAAAAAAATCAGTTGAACTCCGAGGGTTGGTACACGACTGTCTTGGGCGGAGAAGATGAGAAGAATGAAACGATCAGGCTTCAAAATCTAATTTTGGAGAAATGTCAGAGCAGACGCGGGAACCCGATAAAGTTCCACGGCGTTATTGATGGCGCGTACAACTTTATAGTAGTGAACGTCTCTGAACTGCATCTCAACATGTGTGACCGTGCTGATTGTTATTTAGCGGTATATGGAGATCGCTATCTTCCACCAGTTTTTAGGCGAGGCGTGTTCGGACTTTGGGATGAACTACCAGATAATTACACCGCTGAAATCTTAGAATTATACAAGAAATTCAGGATATTCCGTGAGTGTATTCACGGGGTGATGTTCGTGAAATTCGATGGAACAGGGAATTGGAGTCGGTTGTATCTGGATCAAGGGTTACAGTACTTCATAGTTGGCAATAATAATCTGGTCGAAAGTGGTCGTTTTCAGGAATTATTAACGCCACTCTCATTTTTGAAGAAATGGAATAAAGACGATGAATAGTTACACTACTCGTATTCCAAAAGTGACTGATCCACTTATTGCCCGAATTATGATTGATCACACTCGAACAACTAAGCAGGGCTTTCCAAGGCAACCTATATCGGCAGTCCACCCTGATTGAATGAGCGCGGCACCTAACAGAGAGCGTACTTTCTTAGGGGTAATAGCGTTCAATGCCTCTGGATCTTCAAGTCCCTCTCGAAACTTCAACGCAGCCGCTTCTGCGTCATCACAGTGGGAATTCTTTTTGGAGTCGCTGCTTACGAATGCTTCCCATAGAAACAGTCCCTTATCCGCAGACTTAAACTGTGACCAGTTAAGAAAACACGGAACTTCATGCTTCAGTAAGGATTGAACACGATCCAGCAACCAGAAAGTCTGAGTGAGACCCGTTGCCAAAGATGCGGCTCCAGCACCGGCGCTCCATGGACGGTTGCCCTCCCCAAGCCTCGGAGCGGTCAATTCGATGGGATTGTCAGCAATGGGAACGAACAAAGGGCATTCAAATCCCAACGCAACCCTGTTTCCAGCATTGAGGTCACCGGCGATCTCTTTTGCCAACTGAGCCATATCGGAACCAGTTGAACAACCACCCGTTTCTTCTGAAACTGAGAGCCGCGCCCATCCAAAGTTGTTGCGCTTCACAGAGCCGATGTCAGCACAGTAGATAATGAGATTCGTCATTACGATTCCCTTCCAGCGAAGATCGGATCGCCGTAATCTACGTCTTTCAGATGGTGGTGGTCGGGAATATAATACATTCCCAAATTTATTTTCAATCGCTGAATTAGTCAGGTGTAGCCAGGAGGAAAAAAGTTGAAAATCTATTTCGCCGCTCCACTTTTTTCCGAACCAGACCGGGATTGGATTCGGTCAACCATCAGGAAAATCGAAACCCTTACCCACGAACAGGGCGCTAGGGTCGAGATTGTCTTTCCGTACGACTTGATCACCATGGATGAAATTAAATCCCTTGGCGCGGAGGCGAAATATGAAATCTTCTTGAGGCCTTGGATGACCCGCGACCATCCGCAACCTATACGCAACCAGAAGAAGACAAAGGACTCGACCAATCTGGCTGAGTCCTTGATATTGTCTGGAGGGCGACGAGGGAGTCGAACCCTCGACCTTTGGTTCCGGAGACCAACGCTCTATCCACTGAGCTAGTCGCCCTCAATCCGGCTGGAAACAACAGGAGATGGAAATTACAGTAAAACCCTCAAGGATGCCGCCCTGATCCAGTTGCCTGCCTATCACAGGCGCTCTCTTTTGTCAAAAAGAACCAAAGCGGTTGTTCACCCACCGCCCCGCTTGCGCGGGCGGAAAGCTTTTCTTACTTTTTGGCCGGGCCGGACATCTTTTACCAGGATATCGAATTCGGGGCTGCTCCCGGCTCGAAGATCGTTAAAATCCGCTGCGATCACGCAGTCACGCGCCTCTTTCACCATCAATCCCACGAGGGTCCTGCGCCTCATCTACCGATACATCTTTGCGCTCCCGAGCCTGCTCACCGTTAACCCTTCACCGCTCACCCTTCACCCTTCACCCTTCACCGATTTTAACCATCGAGCGGCAAAAAGGGGATATTTTCTGTGGACTGCGCGGCGCGTTCCGATTAAAAGCTTTGTGGAAGGATTCACGGAAGAGGCGCAGAGGACGCCGGGACATAAGATGGATGCGTTCAAGAATCGATAATAGAGAGAAAACGGCCGGCTGGTAATTGCGATGAACCGATCTTTCGGGGCTCAAAGCCCCCCCTGCCTTACCTTCAAAAACCTCTCCAGCGTTGCGGGGCTGGTGCACGGAGTGTTCACCAGGCATGGCGGGGTCAGCCTTCCGCCCTACGGCAGCCTCAATGTT
>DASPQK010000209.1:0-12018 GCA_035624985.1 Syntrophobacteraceae bacterium
AACTTGACCGTTCCCGCGTAACGATTGCTGATCGACGTCCGCTCGATGCTCTTGCTCGCAGTGCCGCCGATATGGAACGTGCGCATGGTAAGCTGGGTCCCCGGCTCACCTATGGATTGGGCGGCTATGATGCCGATCGCCTCTCCAATTTCAGCCAGTTTTCCCTGAGCGAGGTCGCGCCCGTAGCACATGGCGCAAACGCCTCGCGGAGACTGACAGGTAAGCGCTGAACGGATGTTGACCTTTTCAATGCCCGCGTCCTCGATTTCGACGACCTTTTTCTCATCTATCTCTGCCCCCATAGGGACAATCACTTCTCCGGTAACCGGGTCCACAATGTCATCCTGGGCCGTACGGCCAAGGATACGATCTCCCAGCCTCTGAATTATTTCACCGGCCTCCAGGAGCGCTTCCACCTCGATTCCGTCGATTGTGCGGCAATCGGCTTCCGCTATTATCACGTCCTGGGACACATCCACCAGGCGGCGTGTGAGATAGCCGGAGTTGGCCGTCTTCAGGGCGGTGTCCGCAAGACCTTTTCTGGCGCCGTGCGTAGAGATGAAGTACTGCAGAACAGTCAGACCCTCACGGAAGTTGGCCGTAATCGGCGTCTCGATGATTTCCCCGGAAGGTTTGGCCATAAGTCCGCGCATCCCGGCCAACTGACGCATCTGGTCCTTGCTGCCGCGCGCCCCTGAGTCCGCCATCATGTAAATCGGGTTGAAGGATTCCACGCGGGTCGTCTCACCTCTGGGCCCCGCAACCTCCGTAGCTCCGATCTCTTTCATCATTTCGGCCGCTACGTCCTCAGTCGCCTTGGCCCAAATGTCAACGGCCTTGTTGTATTTTTCACCCTCCGTTATCAAACCCTCGTTGTACTGGCGCTCAATTTCCTGCACCTGGTCGAAGGCAATTTCAAGGATCTCCGACTTTCGCTCCGGAATGGTCATGTCTTTAATCGAAATAGAGATCCCCGATCTGGTGGCATAGTGATAGCCCATATCCTTGAGCTTATCGGCCAGCACGACCGTGGCTTTGACTCCGGCTGACCGGTAGCAGGTATCGATCAACTGCGCGAGGGCTTTCTTGTTCATCACTTTGTTTACCGATGAAAAATTGACTCCCTCCGGCAAAATCTCCGACAGGATCACCCTGCCCACTGTAGTTCTGACCAATTCTTCGGCAAGAACCTGACCCCTGCCGACCTTTGCTCCGGGCTCAACCAATTGTTTTCTGGCTATAAGCGCCCGGCCCTCGGTCAACGCATAGGACGGCTTTTTTCCGTCAGCCCTCAGAGTAATTTCCTTTTCGCTTATATGGTCGACGACCCCGTCCTGTTTAGCCGTTATGCGGAACCGAACGACGATGCCCGCGTGCAGATCGGCCTCTTCGGCATCAAAAGCCGAGCGTACCTCCTCGGGGCTGTTGTAGACCCGGATTTCGCCTCTGCCGATTGAGTTACTTATATCATCGGCGTTTGCAAAGGGGGAAGTCGACCCTTTGGCGAAGGGCTTTTCGCGGGTCATGTAGTAAATACCGAGCACTATGTCCTGAGACGGCACGATGATCGGGTCCCCGTGCGCCGGGCTCAGAATGTTGTTGGTAGACATCATCAGCACACGCGCTTCAGCCTGGGCTTCGATAGAAAGCGGCACGTGGACGGCCATCTGGTCGCCGTCGAAGTCGGCATTGAAGGCAGTGCAAACCAGAGGATGCAATTGAATAGCCTTGCCTTCGATAAGTATGGGTTCGAACGCCTGGATTCCGAGCCGATGCAATGTCGGAGCGCGGTTAAGCATTACCGGAAACTCCCTGACCACCTCATCGAGGGTGTCCCAGACCTCCGGGGTTTCGCGCTCGACCATTTTTTTTGCCGCTTTTATGGTGGTGACATACCCCTTTTCCTCCAGCCTGTTGTAGATGAAGGGTTTGAAGAGCTCGAGGGCCATCTTCTTGGGCAATCCGCACTGGTGCAGCCTTAGATTGGGTCCGATAACGATCACGGTGCGCCCCGAATAATCGACCCGCTTTCCCAGGAGGTTTTGCCGGAACCGGCCCTGTTTTCCCTTGAGCATGTCGCTCAGGGACTTCAGAGGCCGCTTGCTGGCGCCGGTTATGGTCTTGCCGCGACGCCCATTGTCGAACAGAACGTCAACGGCTTCCTGGAGCATCCGCTTTTCGTTGCGAATAATAATGTCGGGGGCGTTCAGTTCCTGAAGGCGCTTCAAGCGGTTGTTGCGGTTGATCACGCGCCTGTAGAGATCGTTAAGGTCACTGGTGGCGAACCTTCCGCCATCCAGGGGAACCAGGGGCCTAAGGTCCGGTGGAAGAACGGGTATGACGTCCATGACCATCCATTCCGGCCGGTTTTCGGACTCGCGGAATGCATCGATGATTTTGAGCCGTTTTGCCAGTTTCTTGCGTTTTGCCACCGAGTTGGTCTTGACCATTTCTTCACGAAGCTCGGTGGCAAGCTTGTCCAGGTTAAGGCTGGCGAGCAACTGTTTGATCGCCTCGGCGCCGATGCCGGCGCTAAAGCGGCCCCCGTGCTCCTGCACCAGCTGGCGATAGCGTTCTTCGGTCAGCATCTCTCCTTTTTCCAGCTTCGTTTCGCCCGAGTCCAGAAGAATATATGAATCGAAATAAAGCACCTTCTCGAGCTCTCGGAGCGTGAGGTCGAGCAGGTTTCCTATTTTGCTCGGCAGACTTCTCAAAAACCAGATATGGGCAACCGGGGAAGCCAGCTCGATGTGGCCCATCCTCTCGCGGCGCACCTTGGACTGAATTACCTCGACACCGCATTTTTCGCAAACCACGCCGCGATGCTTCATTCTTTTGTACTTGCCGCAGTTGCATTCATAATCTTTGATCGGTCCGAATATCCTGGCGCAGAAAAGCCCGTCACGTTCAGGCTTGAAGGTGCGGTAATTTATGGTTTCGGGTTTTTTCACTTCTCCGTAAGACCACTCCCGGATTCTTTCGGGAGATGAGATCATGATTTTGACGGCGTTGAAATTCAACGGATCTTTCGGTTTGGTAAAAAGAGAGTAAAGTTCTTTCATATTCAACTTCCTTCCTCTTCTTCGAGGAGCCTGACGTCCAGAGCAAGCGCCTGCAACTCCTTTACCAGAACATTGAAGGACTCCGGCAGTCCGGCCTCAAGGGTATTGTCGCCCTTGACTATCTTTTCGTACATTCGCGTGCGCCCTGCCACATCGTCGGATTTTACCGTGAGAAATTCCTGGAGCGCATAAGCCGCGCCGTACGCTTCCATGGTCCAAACTTCCATTTCACCCAGCCGCTGTCCTCCAAACTGAGCTTTGCCGCCAAGCGGCTGCTGAGTGACCAGGGAGTAGGGGCCGATAGACCTTGCATGGATCTTGTCATCGACAAGGTGGTGGAGCTTAAGCATGTACATGACGCCAACGGTAACCGGCTGATCGAAAGGCAAACCCGTGCGTCCGTCATAGAGAATCGACTGGCCCGTTTCGGGCACGCCTGCTTCACTCAGAATGCGCCTGATCTCGGCCTCTTCGGCCCCGTCGAAAACGGGAGTGGCTACGTGGATGCCCTCCCGCAGGTCGGGGATCAACTCCTTGAATTCTTCTTCAGAGGCGTTTTCGAAAAACTCGGCATACTCAAGATTGTTGTATATGCGCTTGAGCCTTTCATCTATGGTCTCTCGTTCCTTGAGCTTGCGCAGATATTCCTCAAGCATCGCCGCAAGCTGCAAGCCAAGCCCTTTTGCCGCCCAGCCCAGATGAGTCTCCAGCACCTGCCCGACGTTCATGCGGGAAGGCACGCCAAGCGGGTTCAAAACAATGTCCACCGGAGTCCCATCAGGAAAGTAAGGCATGTCTTCGGCTGGAAGAATGCGGGAAACGACTCCCTTGTTGCCGTGCCGTCCGGCCATCTTGTCTCCCACCTGGAGTTTTCTTTTCACGGCGATATAAACCTTCACCATCTTGATGACACCCGGCGGAAGCTCATCGCCTCTTTTGAGCTTGTTTATCTTTTCCTCGAAGAGCTCCTTTACCGCCTGCACCTGCTGGCGGTAATTGGAAGTGATGGACTCGACCTCCATGGAGGCCGCCGGGTCTTTGGCCGCGCCTATCTGGTCCCAGATCCCGCTTGGGACCTCCATGAGCGCCTCATCGGTAAAAGGATCTCCCTTTTTGAGATATATCTTCTTGCCGTCCTTAACGGCGCTCTCGGCGTTTTTGCCCTGAAGCACCTGCGCCATCTGCCTCACGGCAGTCTTTCTTATGATGTCGAGCTCATCGCGCTGGTCTTTCATAAGCCGCCCGATCTCCTGGTCCTCTATCTGGCGGGTTCGCTCGTCTTTCTCGACACCCTTTCGAGAGAAAACCTTGGCGTCAATTATGATTCCCTCTACGCCGGGCGGAACGCGAAGCGAGGTGTCTTTAACATCGCTCGCTTTTTCACCGAAAATCGCTCTAAGCAGTTTTTCTTCCGGGGTCAACTGCGATTCGCCCTTGGGAGTGACCTTGCCGACCAGGATATCGTTGGGCTTGATATAGGCGCCGATGCGGATAATCCCGCTCTCGTCGAGGTTTTTGAGCACCTCATCCCCTATATTGGGGATGTCTCTGGTGACCTCCTCCTTGCCGAGTTTGGTGTCTCTGGCCACCACCTCGAATTCTTCGATATGAATCGAGGTGAACACGTCTTCTTTGACGATGCGTTCACTGACAAGGATTGAGTCTTCGAAGTTGTAGCCTCCCCAGCTTATGAAGGCCACCATGACGTTGCGACCGAGGGCAAGTTCGCCATGGTCGGTGGAAGGCCCGTCAGCAAGAATCTGGCCTTTCTTTACAAAATCGCCCTGCCTTACGAGCGGCTTCTGGTTGATGCAGGTATTCTGATTGGACCGCTGGAATTTGATCAGCTTGTAAATGTCCACGCCATGTCCAATGTCGATGCCGTCGGTGGCGCGCACGACAATCCTGGTGGCGTCCACGTATTCGACTACGCCGTGCCGCCTTGCGATTATCGTCACGCCGCTGTCCTTGGCCACTATACGTTCGATGCCCGTACCCACAAGAGGAGCGCGGGTCTGGATAAGAGGCACAGCCTGACGCTGCATGTTGGACCCCATGAGCGCGCGGTTCGCATCGTCATGCTCAAGGAAAGGAATCAGAGAGGCGGAAACGCTCACCAGCTGGTTTGGAGAAACGTCCATGAAGCTGATCTCGCTGGGCGGCACCATGACGAATTCGCCCGCTTTGCGAGCGGAGATCTGTTCGTCTTTGAAGCGGCCTTTCTGGTCGAGCGCCGCGTTGGCCTGCGCAATTGGATAATCCTTCTCGTCCATGGCCGTGAGGTAGTTGACATTGGTGCTTGCAACCGACGCCTCTACTCTGCGGTACGGGGTTTCGATGAACCCGTAAGGATTTACCCGCGCATATGTGGATAAGGAGACGATCAGGCCGATATTTGGACCTTCAGGGGTCTCGATGGGGCAGATTCTGCCGTAGTGGGTGGGATGAACGTCGCGCACCTCGAAACCGGCCCGCTCGCGCGTCAGGCCGCCCGGACCCAGTGCGCTCAGGCGCCGCTTGTGGGTGATTTCGGAAAGCGGGTTCGTCTGGTCCATGAACTGAGAAAGCTGGCTGGTCCCGAAGAATTCCTTCACCACCGCTGAAACCGGTTTCGCATTGATGAGGTCGTGGGGCATGAGAGCTTCGACTTCCTGGAGGGTCATTCTTTCCTTGATAGCTCTCTCCATGCGCACCAGGCCGATGCGGTACTGGTTTTCCAGGAGTTCGCCCACTGCGCGCACCCTGCGGTTTCCCAGATTATCGATATCATCGACCGGGCCTTGTGAGTCTTTGAGCTTTATCAACTGACGCACCGCCACCAGAATGTCTTCCTTTCGAAGCACGCGGTAGTCAAGCGGCACATTGAGGCCGAGTTGCAAGTTAAGCTTGAGCCGCCCGACCTCTGAGAGGTCGTAGTGGTCCGGACTGAAAAACAGGTTCTTGAAGAATTCGTTGGCCACCTCCAAAGTCGGGGGATTGGACGGGCGAAGTCTGCGGTAGATTTCGATCAGAGCGTCTTCCTTGGTGTTCACCTTGTCCATAAGAAGGGTGTTTCTGAAAGAAGGGCTGACCTCAGGGCCTTCCAGGTGCAACAGTTCGATTTCCCTGATTCCACGCTCTTTGAAATCGTCGAGCATCTCCTCGTTCATCGAATCGTTGCACTCGGCGACAATCTCACCAGTTAAATAGTCTACTACATCCTGGGCCAGGACCTGCCCGATAAGCTCGGAGGTCCTGATCGGGAGCCTGTTGATTCCGATTTCGAGGAGCTTTTTGAGGGCCTGCTTGCCCAGCTTTCTGTTTTTTCTGATCAGGATTTCTCCGGTTTCCGGGTGCACGATATCTTCCGAGGCGCGGCTTCCCAGAAGAATATCCGGGTTGAGTTCCTTTTCCATCTGCCTGTCAGCGGAAAGAAAGACCTTTTCACTGGGGTAGAAATAATTGAGCAGTTCCTCGGTCGAGTACCCAAGACCTTTTAGAAGGACCGTCACAGGGAATTTACGCCTTCTGTCAATGCGGATGTAGAGGATGTCTTTGGGATCGAATTCCAGGTCGAGCCAGGAGCCGCGAAGAGGAATAATGCGGGCGGAGTAGAGTATTTTGCCGCTTGAATGAGTTTTTCCCCGGTCATGATCGAAGAAAATGCCGGGCGAGCGATGCAACTGGCTAACTATGACGCGCTCGGTCCCATTGACGATGAAAGTGCCGTTATCGGTCATAAGGGGCAGAGTTCCGAAATAGATTTCCTGTTCTTTTATATCGCGAATGGAACGGGTGTTGGCTTCCTTGTCGATGTCATAGACGACAAGGCGCACAATTATCTTTACCGGGGCCTCGTAGGTCATTCCCCGCGCCAGACATTCGTCGACTTCGTACTTCACGTCGCCGAAGCCGTACTGGACGAACTCCAGCGAGGCCGTACCGCTGAAGTCTTCTATTGGAAAAACGGACTTGAAGACTTCCTGCAGACCTCTTTCCACTCGGGCTTCAGCAGGCACGTCCTTTTGCAGAAAAAGCTCGTAGCTCTCCTTCTGCATCTGGATAAGGTTGGGGATTTCAACGATCTTGTGAATTTTGCCGAAATTCTTTCGAACCCTGTATTCATGGGTTAATGCTGTGGGCATAGTCGCTCCTGCAAATGAAATTGAGACGAATGAGGCAGGGGTCCCCGGACCGGTGTTGCCTTCAAGCCTTGTCCATTCGTCATTTCCCGCTGGTATGCCGCTAGAAAGTAGAAAATCGGAAACCGGCCGGTCGAACCAGCACATGCAGCCGATTTCCGATGTTTTGCAAAACTTTTCTCTCTACCTGATCTCGACAGTTGCGCCTGCCTCCGTGAGCTGTTTGGCGACGGCCTCGGCTTCTGCTTTGGGAATGCCTTCCTTGACCGTGCCGGGAACTTTTTCCACCAGGTCCTTGGCTTCTTTGAGGCCCAGGCTGGTGATCGTGCGGACTTCCTTGATCACGTTGATCTTCTTGTCGCCAACAGCAGTAATGATGACCGAAAATTCGGTCTGTTCCTCCACCGGGGCAGCCTCGGCGGCGGCCCCGCCCGGCATTGCGGCCACCGCGACCGGAGCGGCTGCGCTTACGCCGAAAGTCTGTTCGAGTTCCTTTACGAATTCGCTGAGCTCGAGGACCGTCATACCTTTAATGAAATCAACGACTTCCTGTTTTGTAACAGCCATTATAAAATCCTCCACGATTCATAGGGTCCAGACCCCGCTATGCTCCCAGGGCCTTGCCCGAGATAATCTCAGGCGGCAGCCTGTTGTTCTTTCAGGCGCCCGATAGCGGCCAACACGCCCACCAAAGCTCTCGGAACTCCGCTCAGGACCGTGACCAGACTTGTAGGCAGGGCATTTAATGTTCCCAGCATCTTCCCCAGAAGCTCTTCCTGGGGCGGCAGATCGGCCAGGGCCAAAATCTGATCGGCATCTATCAGACGACTTCCCAGCGCTCCCGCCTTGAGCTTCAGCTTTTCGTTGTTCTTGCTGAATTTCTTGATGATCCTGGCCGGAACCGCCGGGTCGCCGTAGCCGATTGCAACTGCACAAGTGCCCACGAGCAAAGGATCGAGCACCGATGCCTCGGTCCGCTTGCAGGCAAGGCGCATCAAAGTATTTTTCACCACCTGATAATCGACTTTTTCGGCTGCAAGCCAATCGCGCAAGCTGGTTATTTCAGCCACCGTCAAACCCTTGTAGTCGGTCAGAATGGCGGCGCTGGCGCGCATCAGTTTTTTGCGGAGCTCCTCAATGACCTGTTCTTTCCTGGAGCGATCCAAAGTAGGCGATACCTCCTTTCGCTTCTGCCGGTGTGCTTTCGACCGATCCTTCCGGGTGAACCGAATCTAAAACGGGAGGATTTTTTATCATGAGTCCTTGCGCCTGGTTGGCTCTCAGGAATCTGTGCGGGTCCCCCCTTGAGGGATTTAAACATCCACTGATGTACCAGCGGTCTGCGATAACTGAAAACACCAAACGGCAGTTAAGTTGTTAACAACCTCCATTACGCAACTATGGACTTCACCGCCATCGGATCCACCTGAATGCCGGGGCCCATAGTCGTCGAAATGGCGATCCCTTTCATATAGGTCCCCTTGGCAGCCGAAGGTTTGATCCGGATCAGGGTGTCGATGAAGGCCGAGATGTTCTGGAGAAGCTTTTCCTCTCCGAAGGAAACCTTGCCCATTGGTGCGTGGACGATCCCGGTCTTTTCGACCCGGAAATCCACCTTGCCGGCCTTGATTTCTTTTATGACTCGAGCCAGATCGAAGGTGACCGTTCCCAGTTTGGCGTTTGGCATGAGCCCCCTTGGACCCAGGACCTTGCCAATCTTGCCGACCGCGCCCATCATGTCCGGAGTGGCCACGGCTTTGTCGAATTCAAGCCACCCTTCCCGGATTTTTTCGATCATATCGTCGCCACCCGCATAATCGGCGCCGGCATCGAGGGCCTCCTTCACTTTCTCCCCTTTGGCAAAAACCATGACCCTGACGGTTTTACCCAAGCCGTTAGGCAGGACGACCGTGCCTCTGACCATCTGGTCGGCATGGCGCGGGTCAACACCCAACCGAACGGCTATGTCCAGAGTCTGGTCGAACTTGGCGAAAGACATTTCGGCAGCCAGATGAACTGCTTCCTGAAAGTTATAGCGTTTGGCCGGGTCGATCCTGTCGCGGGCGGCAATATACTTTTTCCCATGCTTTGCCATTTTACCTGTGTAAACTCCCTTTCACCGGGTTTATTCGATCTCGATTCCCATGCTGCGCGCTGTTCCCGCAATAATGGCCACCGCTGCTGCGAGGTCGCGGGCGTTGAGGTCGGGCATCTTGAGTCTGGCGATTTCCTCCACCTGCGCTTTGCTGACCCTGGCGACCTTGTTGCGGTTGGGCTCATTGGATCCTTTGGCTATCTGGGCGGCCTTTTTCAAAAGAATAGCGGCCGGGGGCGTCTTGGTAATGAACGTGAAGGACCGGTCCGAAAAGACAGTGATGACCACTGGAATGATCATCCCCTCCTGCCCCTGGGTCTTCGCGTTGAACTGCTTGCAGAACTCCATTATGTTGACCCCGTGCTGACCGAGCGCGGGGCCGATGGGCGGAGACGGGTTCGCCTGCGCGGCCGGAACCTGCAATTTGATGCTTGTAACGATTTTTTTTGCCATTGTCCAAAAGACTCCCTGAACAAACAATCAGGAATCAGGAATTACGAATTAAAACAAAACCGTCCCCAACCCCTGGTCTCATCCATTCCTGACTCCTGTTTACCAACCGCTGTCAAGATCATGTCCGGTTTACCTGGACAAAATCCAGTTCTACCGGGGTTGAGCGGCCGAATATGCTTACCAGAACCCGGACTTTGCCCTTTTCTGGAATTACTTCGTCAATTGTCCCGTTGAAATTGGCGAATGGGCCGTCTATTACGCGGACCTCGTCTCCCTTTTCAAACCTAAATTTTGGTCGAGGTTTCTGAGCGCCTTCCTGCATCTGGCGGATTATGGCCTCGGCTTCCGCATCAGCCAGCGGAATGGGCTTTTCCTGGCTTCCAATAAAGCCGGTCACCTTGGGGGTATGACGAACCAGGTGCCAGGTATCGTCGTTGAGTTCCATCTGCACGAGAATATAACCGGGGTAGAACTTCCTCGACGATGCCCTCCTCTGGCCCTTTACAAGCTCGATCACCTTCTCGGTGGGAACCAGCACCTGGCCGAACAAAGAGTCTCTGCCCTCGGCCTTGACACGCTCCTCGAGGGCCGATTTGACCTTGTGCTCAAACCCCGAATACGTGTGAACAATGTACCATTTCAGATCTGCCACGCAACCATCCCATTTGGAACCACAGCGGCAGGTGGTCAGCCGTCAGAGAATCCGGCGAAACGCAGGATTGACAACTGAAGACCGGCGACTGAACACTGTTGTAAATCAACCCACCAGGAGCTTGACGAGCCTGCTCAAAATAAGGTCCACAATTCCCAGAAAAACAGCCGTCAGCCCCACGATCACCAGCACGACAGCAGTCGATCCCATTGTCTCCTTGCGCGAAGGCCAGATCACCTTCTTGAGTTCAACAGATACTTCCCGCAAGTAAGTGCGAACCGTTTCGACCCAGGCCATAGAGACCTCGCCGGGTCTTTTGACAACTTTCTTCTGGACCTCTGGCTTCCTGGCGACGTCGGTTTTCCTCACTGCGTCGGTCTTCTTGGCTGCCTCCGACTTCTTCAGCCTGGCCGGCCTGGCGGCCGCCGCTTTGTCGGGAGATTTTTTCACCGCGTCCATGCCCTGCGGTTTTTTGTCCGAACCCTGTTCTTTTCTTGCGATAAGTTTCATGTCTCACTCAACCACTCGATCCGGAAGGCCGGAATCGGTTCAGGGCATGAGGACGGCCCACTGGGCCTGCGGCCCTGGCTACTTGGTTTCCTTGTGCTCCGTGTGAGCGTTGCAAAACCTGCAATACTTCCTGAAAGAAAGCTTATCGGGCGTAGTCCGCTTGTTCTTGGTCGTATTATAATTGCGCCGCTTGCATTGAGAGCAGGCCAGGGTGACTAGAGTTCGCATCAGGAAATCCTTTATTTAACGATTTCTGTGATAACTCCCGCGCCCACTGTGCGGCCGCCTTCACGAATAGCGAATCGGAGTTCCTTTTCCAGCGCCACGGGTGTGATGAGCTTGACTTCGCAACTGATATTGTCGCCCGGCATAACCATCTCGACCCCTTCGGGCAGGGTCATGACGCCGGTTACGTCAGTAGTTCTGAAGTAGAACTGTGGACGATAGCCGGGGAAAAAGGGCGTATGCCGCCCGCCTTCCTCTTTTTTGAGTACGTAGACTTCGGCCTTGAAATCCGTGTGAGGGGTGATGGAGCCGGGTTTTGCAACAACCTGGCCGCGCTCCACCTCTTCGCGCTTGGTCCCGCGCAAAAGCACTCCTATGTTGTCACCCGCCTGACCTGAATCCAGGGTCTTGCGGAACATTTCAACACCCGTGCACACAGTTTTGAAAGTAGGCCGAAACCCGACAATCTCCACTTCCTCGCCTACCTTTATCTGGCCGCGTTCAACCCTTCCCGTGACCACCGTTCCACGCCCCGATATGGAGAAAACATCTTCGATGGGCATCAGGAAAGCTTTGTCGATATCGCGCACAGGGTCCGGAATATAGCCGTCGATTGCTTCCATCAGATCGAAGACGCACTTCGCATCAGCCCCGTCCGCATCCTCGGTTTCGAGCGCCTTCAATGCCGAACCCTTGATGATCGGTATGTCGTCTCCGGGAAACTTGTACTTGGTCAGAAGCTCGCGGAGTTCCAGCTCGACAAGCTCGATCAGTTCGGGATCGTCCACCATGTCCACCTTGTTTAGAAAAACCACCACGTAGGGCACGCCGACCTGGCGCGCAAGAAGAATGTGTTCGCGGGTCTGAGGCATGGGGCCGTCATCGGCTGCAACCACCAGG
>DASPQK010000210.1:0-3371 GCA_035624985.1 Syntrophobacteraceae bacterium
TAGAAATTCCCCGGCTCAAATATTTGCGAATATTCCCGGGCCGTCCTTTTTGCACTCTCGAACTGATTTCTGATCAGAAGGGAAGGAATCTCCCCCTTGAGGCAGCCCGAAAGGCCTATCAGCCCTTCGCTGAAGCGCTCCAGGATTTCCCTGTCGATACGCGGCTTGTAATAGAACCCTTCAGTGTAACCAAGCGAGACCAGCTTCGTAAGGTTCTGATAACCCTTCAGATTGCGGGCCAGAAGGGTCAGGTGAAAACTGCGGTCTTCATCGCCGTTTGCCTCACCGGCAAGCGGGCGGGCGGAGTCCGCGCCTGACAACGGGTGGGGCAGCGCACCCTGCGCCGCGCCTCGATCCCGTGCGCCCGCAGCCGAAGGGTAAGGTGTTGGTAACCGGGCAGGCCGGGCCATCCGGCCGGCGGTCCCACCGCTCTCGGCGTCCGCCGCGGAGGGACGCGGGGCGGCGGTGACCGGGAAGGCCGGGGGAGATCCGGGGAACTTCCAGCCGCGGTCATGACGGCTCCTGGGCGCAACGTATGCCTCGCAGCCGATTATAGGCCTGATCTCGTACTTTTTTGCCAGATCATAGAATTCCAGAGCGCCGAACATGTTACCGTGATCTGTGATGGCTGCTGCGCTCATCATATAGGCCCTGGCGGTTTCGAACAGGTCTTTCAGCCGGATGGCGCCGTCAAGAAGGCTGTATTGTGTATGAACATGCAGGTGGACAAAAGACATTGCCAGGTTTTCTCCTCGAGTTACCGATGAAAGGCGACATCATCCAATCTAACACAAATAGACTTAACTTTTTTAAAAATAAACCGATCACTGGAACATGGCATAAGTTTTGCCAATGCACGAGGTCGAAGGAGATGAGTAAAGGATGGATGGCGGCGCCTTACTCTTTTTATTGCAGGGGTGTTTACAATGAACCAACAAGCGCTGATTTCAAAGCTCATCGATCTGGAGGAGCAGGTAAAAGCCCACTCTTCAGAATACCTGACTCTCGTTCGCACTCCCGGAAGCCTGGCTAAGGCTTCCTTTCATAAACGGAAAGTGCTTAAACTGCGGTCCAGGATGAAGAGCCTGATAGACAAAATCGCCCTGCTTTGAGGAGCTTGCATCGACAAAAGCTGCACCTTGGAGTGAGAAGCGAGAGGCAGGGAGCTGGCATGCCGGTTTTGTCCGCTGCGCCCGGCCTTATACTGTCTTGCAGAAGTAAGCGGGAACTCCGCCAGGCGCTGGGAACCCGGTTTTTCATCGCGCTTGCTGCTTCCGGTTCCGTGGTATTTTCAGCTTGCCGCCGGGCGGCAATGAGATTACATTCAGCGCATGTAATGCGATACCAGGTTGCGTTCAAGATGAAAAATTTTGGGAGGGCATACAGCGCTGCGCTCCCCTTCCCCTACCTAGGGTTGAGGTGCAGGGGTTAATCCCCGCCCGTCTTGAACGCAACCTGGTATGAGGTGATCCGGAGTTAACCTGGAGAAGTTTTTCTAACCCTAAATGCAGGAATGAACGCATGTGCGGAATAGTGGGATACCTCGGACCGGATGAAGGTCGCGACATCCTCATGAACGGGCTTGCAAGGCTTGAGTACAGAGGCTATGACAGCGCAGGGATAGCAATGGTCGGACCTGATTGCCGGCTTCAGATCGTTAGAAGCGAGGGCAAGCTCAGCGGACTGCAGGGCAAGCTCAAAGCCAACCCGATAAGTGGAACGGTTGGCGTGGCCCACACCCGTTGGGCAACCCACGGCAGACCCTCGGAGCAAAACGCTCACCCTCATCGCTGCGGCCCGTTTGCCCTGGTTCACAACGGGATAATCGAAAATTACGCCGCTCTGAAGGAAGAACTTCAGGCCGAAGGGCGCCGCTTTGAGTCGCAGACCGACACAGAAGTGATAGTCGTACTGCTTGACCGCGAGTGGCGCAGAGTAGGCGACTATCAGCAGGCCGTGCGCAATACCCTGAAGAAGCTCAAAGGTTCTTACGCGCTGGTGATAGTCAACGAAGAGGAACCCAACGCCCTGGTTGCCGCCAGGAAAGAAAGCCCGCTCATTCTGGGGCTTGCGGACAGTTCCTTTTTCCTGGCCTCGGATGTTCCCGCCATACTGCCCTATACTCGACGGGTGGTTTATTTGAATGACGAGGAGGTAATCTTCATCTCCAGGGAAGGCTACCGCATCGAATCGCTGCCGGATGGAAAAGAGCGCACGCCAAAGCCTCACCTGGTGGACTGGAACCCGATAATGGCCGAGAAAGCAGGCTACAAGCATTTTATGCTGAAGGAAATCTATGAGCAGCCCAGGGCCGTTATCGACACATTCCGCAGCGTGGTGGACTTCGAAGCCAAGGAAGTCCGTTTCCCTGAACTCAACCTGGATCGAGCGCTGCTCGACAGGATCGAACGGGTCTTCCTGGTTGCGTGCGGGACCTCCTACCATGCTGCGCTTGTGGCAAAGTACATGATCGAAGGGCTGTGCCGCATCCCGGTCGAAGTGGACCTGGCGAGCGAATTCCGTTCCAGGGATCCCATTCTTAACGACAGAGTTCTTTTGCTGGTTATAAGCCAGTCCGGGGAAACCGCCGATACCCGGGCAGCCCTCAAAGAAGGGCTGGATAAAGGCGCTCACTGCCGGGCAATCGTCAATGTGGTCGGAAGCAGCATTGCCAGGATGGCCCAGGGGGTGATCTATACCCATGCCGGACCCGAAATTGGAGTGGCTTCGACCAAGGCGTTTACAACTCAACTGGTCGCCCTCTATCTTCTGGCGATCCATTGGGCCGCCCAAACCGGCAAGTTGTCCGGAGAATCAGTCGAACGATATATCCAGGAGCTGCTCGAACTGCCGGGCAAGATGGAAAAAATTCTGTCCGATGTAACCAGGATCGGCATCTGGGCTAAGAAATACAAAGACTATAAGGACTTTCTCTATCTTGCCCGCGGCCCGCTCTATCCGATAGCCCTCGAAGGCGCCCTCAAGCTCAAGGAAATCTCTTATATCCATGCCGAAGGCTATGCTGCCGGAGAGATGAAACACGGCCCCATAGCTTTGATCGACGCGGAAATGCCGGTAATGGTCCTGCTAAAGCGGGGGCCTCTCTATGAAAAGATGATCTCCAACATCCAGGAGGTCAAGGCCAGAGACGGCGTGATCCTTGCCCTGATCGAAGGTGAGCCGAACGAGATCGTCGGACCGGCAGAAAATCAGTTCGTCGTCAATTTGTCATCGGAGTGGCTCTCTCCGGTGCTCTTCAGCCTCCCGCTCCAACTGCTGGCATATCACGTGGCGGTCCTGCGCGGCACCGACGTCGATCAGCCAAGAAATCTGGCCAAGAGCGTGACTGTGGAGTGAAGCGGTGAGACGGT
>DASPQK010000211.1:0-2702 GCA_035624985.1 Syntrophobacteraceae bacterium
AGGCAGGCTTTGCGTTCAAGAAACATTACTCGAGGCACTTGGTCTACCCGGAAGTCAAGACCGGGCCCCCAAAGACCTTTGGCCCCGAAACACTTACCGACAACCGGTCGGCATACGGGGCGGCCCTAGAGGAACTGGCCAGGCTCAACAACTCCGGGACGGTCCCCAGGATCGTCGGCTTTAGCTGCGACCTGGAGGGATCGGTAAAGATGGAGGGATTCCACAGGGTTTCGGACAACGCCTTCTTTGAATGCGGCATACAGGAACACCACACCGCGACGGCTTCCGGGGCGGTCAGCAGGGAAGGTTTCGCCACCTTCTTCAGCACTTTCGGGGTTTTTGGAGTAACCGAAGTTTTCAACCAGATCAGGTTGAACGACATCAACACCACCAACCTCAAACTGGTTTGCACCCACCTGGGGCTGGACGTCGGAGAAGACGGCCAGACTCACCAGTGTATCGACTATATAGGACTGCTCCGGAACCTGTTCGGCTTTTCGATATTCATCCCGGCAGATCCTAACCAGACTGACAGGATCATCAGGCATATTGCCTCGCAGCCCGGCAACTTCTTTGTCGGGATGGGTCGATCGAAAATCCCTGTGATCCCGGACCAAACCGGCCGGCCTGCGTTTGCCGGAGACTACAGATTCTGCCCCGGCAAGGCCGACTGGCTCCGCAACGGGGACCACGCGGCAATAGTGGCCCATGGTCCCACAGTTCACGAAGCACTCAAAGCGGCCGAAGAGCTTGCCAAAAACCACGGTTTAAATGCAGCCGTGATCAATTTCGCATCGATCAGGCCGCTCGATGCGGAATCAATCGTCAGGGCCGCAAGAACGGGTCTCATTCTGACTGTGGAGGACCATCATGTCGACACGGGCCTTGGGTCTCTAGTCTCCATGACTGTGGCCGAAAATGGTCCCCCGTGCAGGCTCGTGCGGCTGGGAGTAAAACAATACGGGCTTTCCGGAAAACCCCTGGAACTTTACCGCTCCGAAAGAATAGACCGGGAGGGGATTGTCGATGCCATTCTGCATGCCTGATTGTTAATCCCGCCGGGCAGGAATTTGTGAAAGCCGTTGCGCAAGCGCGCAAAAATGCAGCTGCACATACGTTAGAGATCGTTCAAGGAAACAGTCGCTGAAAGGGTTCCGCTCTTCGGGTAAAACACCTGAGAATAGGGCAGGCAGGAAGGGCCGCACGGGCGTTACGAGCACCCCCAGGAACGGCCAAAGCCGGAGCAGGCGGTCCCTTTGCGCGCCCAGCATCGTGTTTGCAAACAGCCGCAGAAGAAAGTTCTGAAACAGGAAACATCTGACGATACGCCTCTCCAGGACTTGGGCGCCCTGGGGGAGCCGGGCTCTGCCCCGCCCGCCCCCCGGGTCCGCGGGGCCTCCATGCGACCAAAGGCCCGCGAACTCAAGGAACCGGCGGTAGTAGGAGGCGATCTCGAAGATACGCCCCCGGTCTGCGGCGAAGTTCTTCAAAAAGTCGTCATATTTTTTCTCCGAGGGCGATCCGGCCACCCGGAGCGCCTCGAGTTCGGATTCGAGCAGCCGGTGGCGGGAAAGAGGCGACGAGGGTACGGGGCGCGGACCGGAAACGGTGAGACGCGGAGACGCGGGGAAAAGACCGACGCGGGGAGAGGCCGTGGAACGGACATGGAGGGACGCGGGGATGAGGAACCTCTTCCAGCGTCGTCCTTTGCTCGCTGCCCCCTGCTCCCTGATTGCCGCTTCTGTCCAGAGGCGATCCCGGCTCAACTCATCTATTACCGGATGCCAGGCCGCATCGGCCAGAAAATGGCTCGCAAAGCCCAGTCCCCACAGGATCGCACCTGCAACGGAGGCCGTGTGTCCCGCGCTTTGCGGAATCGGATTCGTCGGCTCCGGGGTTTTTCCCGATATCCGATATCCAATACCCGATATCCGGGTGTGGGCGATCCAGTCGAAAATGATGCAAATGGTTTTGCGCTCGATCAGGTCATGCAGCGCATTGCCCAGAGGCGACAACGAGAAGAAAGGCAAATCGTAGAAAAAAATATCCGGTGAAATCGCGCCGGTAAAAAAGATCGAGCCTTGGGGACCTGTGGCCTGACCATGGATTTCATAGGGCAGATTGCCCCGGCACCCGCTCAGGACTTTATCGGCAAGGTAGAGATGGAATCGCTCTTTGGGCATGGTCCGAATCACCCGTGCGCCGATTTGACGCACTTATGCCAGGTTGCGTTCAAAGAACCATGACCTCCATTCACAACCCCGAGTCATATTCCATCGTGCAGAAAGTTCTTAATAACTCTCAGAAGACATCGGCCGAAAAGACATACACCTCCACGTCCTTGTCTTTCCAAGCTTTTTCCGCAAGCCCTGCCTTCAGACAGGTCCACCTCAGAAACTGCTCCCGGTCCCAGCCGTGTTCGGTTGCCACCTGGGGCAGCAGAAGGCCGGACCGGTAGCCTTTGCGGATGAAGAGGCCGTGTTTTCCGATTTCGATTTCCGAAGGGTGGCCGATTCGCTGCATTGGAGTCAGGACCGATATCTCTATGTCGATCTTGTCGAGCTCATCGGATGCGATGGCGGAAAATCGAGGGTCCTTGAAAGCGGCTTCAACCGCCATTGTTTTTATCGTGTCGCAAAGAGGGGCTCGGGCTTCAATTATTCCGATGCACCCGCGCAATTCCCCGCCCTTGTGTATACAGA
>DASPQK010000212.1:0-3886 GCA_035624985.1 Syntrophobacteraceae bacterium
CCGCCGGGTTTTTCTACGCCGAAGGATTCCTCGTCTCGCCGGAAGATATTCTGGGCATTGACATAGACGAAGAAGCCGGGAAGGTGAACCTTTCGGCAAGGGGAGAAGCCTCCGTAACCGAACGGTTGTGGCAGAAGCGCACGATTTCTTCCGGGTGCGCGAAAGGCTCTCTTTTTTATTTTTCTCTTGATGCGCTTTTGAGCAAGCCGGTTAAAAGCGATATTCGGATTACCCCGGGCCGGATACTCGACCGGGTGGAAGATTTGAATCGTCTTAGCGAAACATACCGCCGCACGCATGGCGTCCACAATACGGCCCTGGCCGACCCGGACAGGGTTGTCCTTTTCCGGGACGACATAGGGCGTCACAACGCGGTGGACATGATAGTGGGCCATGTCTTCCTGCATGGGGTCCCGCTTCGGGACAAAATGTTAATCACTACCGGCAGGCTGACGTCCGAAATGTTGATCAAGGCCGCCAAAGTGAGCATACCCATCCTTGTCAGCCGCAATACGGCCACCAGTCTGGCGGTCGAGCTTGCCGTCTCGCTGGGGGTCACTCTGATCGGGCATGTTCGAGCAGGCAAGTTTACCGTCTATAATGGACAGGAAAGAATAGATGTCGGTCTATCTGGATAATGCTGCAACCAGTTTTCCCAAGCCGAAGGCAGTGATCGAGGCGGTTCGAAGGGTGCTGGAGGAGGTCGGCGCCTCCCCGGGCAGGGGAGCGCACAGGCATGCCAGAGAGGCGACGGCCATTGTTTCCGATTGCAGGCAAAAGACCGCCGCAATACTTGGAGTTAAAGACCCTGACCGGGTAGCCTTTACGAAGAATGCAACCGAGAGCATCAATCTTGTCCTGAAAGGCTGGCTCAGGCCGGGGGACCGTGTCCTCTATTCCGCAATGGAGCACAACTCGGTAGCTCGCCCCTTGAGAAAACTCGCATCTCAGGGCGTCAATATCGAAGTGATTCCGTGCAGCCCCGGCGGGGCCCCGGACCTTGGGGTCCTGACGCAGATGCTTCGCTCTGAGGCCAGGCTGGTTGTCATGGTGCATGTATCGAATATAAACGGAGCGCTGATGCCGATTGCAGAAGCATCTGAGCTGTGCGCTCGCGCAAGAGTGCCCCTGTTTTTGGATGCAGCGCAAAGTGCAGGGGTGCAGCCGATTGAGGCCGAAGAACTGGGGATTGGAATGCTCGCCTGTTCCGGACACAAGGGTTTGCTGGGACCCGCCGGGGTCGGCATTCTCTACGTGAGGCCCGGCCTCGATGTGCTGCCTCTCATGGAAGGGGGCACCGGCAGCCGCTCCGAGGAACTGGAACAGCCTGAATTCTGTCCCGACCGGTACGAAAGCGGGACGCCCAATCTGCCCGGCCTGGCCGGGCTTTGCGCTGGAATCGGCTATATCCTGGAAACGGGAATCAACCGTATCCGGAATCATGAAATCGGAATTGCGCACTACCTTGAAAATGAACTATGGCAAATTCCCGGGGTGCGGGTGCTCCAACCGGAAAGGCGCGGATCGGGGGCGGTATCTTTTGTAGTCAAAGGGATGAATCCGGCCGATACAGGTGCGATTCTTGACCAGGCATTCGACATTGCGGTAAGAACCGGGCTTCATTGCGCTCCGCTCGCCCACCAGACCCTTGGGACTTTTCCGGAAGGGACCGTCCGGGTTTCGCCGGGATTTTCGACAACGATCGAGAATATCGAGTATTTTTTGAACGGGCTACGCTGGCTCGTTACTCGGAGGGGATAAGTAACATATGATTCGTAAAGCAAGAACAGCAGACGTAGTAGCGATTCACAAAATGCTGTGGCATTTTTCGAAGACCGAAAAACTTCTGGCCCGTTCCTTGAGCGAGCTTTATACGACCGTGCGTGACATGGTAGTCTTCGAAGATAAGTATGGGCAGGTTGCAGGATGCTGCACTCTGCACATCGTCGATGAATATCTTGCCGAGATTCGTTCTCTGGCTGTTCTCGAATCCCATCAGCGCCGCGGGATAGGCCGCGATCTGGTGGAGACCTGCATTTCAGAGGCAAAGGGGCTTGGAATCCACAAACTATTTGCCCTGACCGGGGAGGTAGCATTTTTCGAACGCCTGGGCTTTCGGTTGGAGAACAAGGAGGACTTGCCTCATAAGGTGTGGTGGGACTGCAGGCACTGCCCCAAGCACCCTAATTACTGCGACGAATCCGCCCTCGTGTTGGATATTGCCTGAGGAAGGGTCCTTTTCCGCCGATTTCGAAGGGGAATTGGTGGCAGTTGATGTCCATCCGGTTTATAATGTAAAGTCAAGGCACGTCCTGCGTGCCTTTCTTATTATTTATTTCGAGTTTCGCATCCGGTTTGGAGGGATTGTTAAAAATGATAGTCGGTGTTCTAAAAAAAATATTCGGAAGCGCCAATGAGCGCGAATTGAAAAGGCTTGCGCCCCTCGTGGATGAAATCAACAGCTTTGAGCCGGAAATCAGCAAATTGAGCGATGAGCAGCTCCGAGGCAAGACTGCCGAATTCAGGCAGCGCCTGGAAAACGGGGAAGAACTCGATGATCTTCTTCCCGAAGCTTTCGCGGTGGTCCGGGAGGCTTCCACCCGCACTCTGGGAATGCGGCCCTTCGACGTCCAGTTGATAGGAGGCGTTGTCCTTCACCAGGGAAAAATTTCCGAAATGAAGACCGGTGAAGGCAAGACCCTGGTGGCGACCATGCCGATCTACCTCAACGCTCTAAGCGGCAGAGGGGTCCACCTGGTCACGGTAAACGACTATCTCGCCAGGCGCGACAGTGAGTGGATGGGAAAGATATACAAGTTCCTGGGGCTGACGGTAGGCTGTATCGTCCATGGGCTCGACGACCTTGAAAGGCAGCAGGCCTACAACTCAGACATAACCTATGGGACCAACAATGAGTTCGGGTTCGATTATCTGCGGGACAACATGAAGTTCCGCATCGAGGAGCTTGTCCAGCGTGACCTGCACTACGCCATCGTGGACGAAGTGGACAGCATCCTGATCGACGAAGCAAGGACCCCGCTCATCATATCGGGTCCTGCGGAAAAATCGACAGAGCTTTATTACCGGGTAAACCGCATTATTCCGCAGATTCGGGAAGAGACACACTACACCAAGGAAGAGAAAACCCGCAGTGTCGCCCTCAATGAGGAAGGCGTGGCAAGGGTCGAACGGCTGCTCGGAATCGAAAATCTTTACGATCCCCGCAACATGACGATAAACCATCACGTACAACAGGCGCTGCGCGCTCATGTTCTTTTCAAGCGGGACGTGGACTACATCGTAAAGGAAGGCCAGGTAATCATAGTTGACGAGTTCACCGGCCGGCTCATGCCGGGCAGGCGCTACAGCGATGGACTTCACCAGGCGCTTGAGGCCAAGGAGGGCGTAAAGGTCGAAAATGAAAACCAGACCCTGGCTTCGATTACTTTTCAGAACTATTTTCGCATGTACGAAAAGCTTGCGGGCATGACCGGTACCGCCGACACCGAAGCAGCGGAATTCGCCAAGATATACAAGCTGGACGTGGTGGTCGTCCCGACGCACCAAAAGATGATCCGGGAGGATTTTCCCGATTGCATCTACCGCACCGAGTCGGAAAAGTTCAGGGCGGTTGCCCGGGAGATAAAAGAACTCCACAACATAAAAAAGCCGGTCCTGGTGGGAACGATCAGCATCACCAAATCGGAAAAGCTGAGCGAAATGCTCAAGCGCTCAGGGGTCCCGCACCAGGTGCTCAATGCCAAGCACCATGAAAAAGAGGCCGAAATAGTTGCCAGGGCCGGACAGCCCGGGTCCGTAACAATCTCTACGAACATGGCGGGCCGCGGTACGGACATCGTTCTTGGGCCGGGCGTGGTAGATGTGG
>DASPQK010000213.1:0-12526 GCA_035624985.1 Syntrophobacteraceae bacterium
GGTCCCCACGGCCTGGAACCCGAATGCCGATCAACAGGTATCCGCGCTTGCCGCGAGCGGCGGCATAGTTTACGCGGGAGGATACATCACCAACATTGGAGGGCAAGCCCGAAGCAGCCTGGCTGCGCTCGATGCTTCAACCGGGGCCGCCACATCCTGGAACCCCAGCCCCGATTTCATGGTAAATGCCCTTGCGGTAAGCGACGACATGGTTTACGTGGGAGGAGTGTTTGCAACCATAGGAGGTGAAAATCGGCCGTATTTTGCCCAGTTCGGGGTAACCTACACCATCTCGGGAATGGTTACAAACAGCAGAGGGAAACCCCTCTCAGGAGCCGGCGTCACACTTGGCAAAACCTCATCTGCGACCACAAAAACCGCCCTGGACGGGACCTACTCATTTCACGGTCTGTCGAGCGGCAACTACACTGTAACTGCGAAAATGACCGGATACACGTTCAAACAAATGAAGGTGACGATTGAAACCAGTGACATTGCGGGCCTGGATTTTTCAGGCACGCCGGCGCCCACGCGCTCCTTATCGGGTCTGTGACGGCAGGAAGTATTCCTGCAAACTCCCTTGACCATTTTGGGCCGTATCCTTGGTTCACACAATTCATGGGGTGTGCTGACTTCGGAAACCACCGGGGCGCCTTCGGGCGGGAGCCGTAATGCGGGGTTGCCCGGCGGCATGTGCCGCCCCTCAGTCCGTTTTTTTCCAAAACGACAACTTGAGCGGAAGCGGGGCTATACCCCCTAAGCCCTTAAATAAGGCGTCTATCCCATAGAGGGAGCAAAATTTACCCCCCTTTTTCAAAGGGGGCTGGGGGCTTCCAGTCTGCGTTTCCTTTTTCCCCCCTTTTCTAAAGGGGGGCGGGGGTCAATCACAACTGCTTGGTATTATTTAAAAATCCCCCTTCAGGTAAGGGGGGCTTCTTGGGATCTCTCCACTAGTACTTGCTTGCAAAAGTGTGCGTAACAAGCATTCGTGTTCGTCACCCCGGCAGTCCCGGCAGTGCATTTGAGCCGGGATCAAGAGCCGGGGTCCAGGGGGTTCCTGAGGTGAGATCAGAGATGGATTCCGGCTTAAAGCGTGCCGGAATGACGAGTTTCGAGTACCTCTGAGACGTTGCGCTAATTTATGCAGGCAAGTACTGGGCGCAAAGCCGCCGGTTATGGCTTCTTTATCTAAGCGCTTAGGGTGACGAGCCCCCTGATTCTTGCGAGCAATTCGTCCCTGCCGTGCCGGGTCTGTGCGGAAAAAACGACAAAGTCGGCGGCCGATATCCCCAGAATCCGCCCGGCGCTCTGAACCAGCGGCCCCCATTTTGCCCGCGACATTTTGTCGGCCTTGGTAAGGACCGGGATCGCCGGCATTTTTTTCTCCTTAAACCACTCCCACAGGCCCATATCGTCCGGGGTGGGCGGATGGCGCAAATCCATTATTTGGACAATGCCCCGGAGGTCTTTGCGACAATCCAGATAAGTCTCCACCATCGGCCCCCATGTTGCCCGCAGGTCCTTTGGCGCCTTCGCGTATCCATATCCCGGCAGGTCTACGAACAGGAAAGAATCATTTATTTTAAAGAAGTTAATGAGTTGAGTGCGGCCCGGAGTGCGGCTCGTTTTGACCAGTTTCCTGCGCTGGACCAGGCAGTTGATGAGCGCCGATTTGCCCACGTTTGACCGCCCCGCGAACGCCACCTCGGGCAGCCCGTCCCGCGGATACTGCTCGGGACGCAGAGCGGACGTGATGAATTCAGCCGAAACTATGAGCAAAACACGCACCTCCGGGAAAGTAAAAAGTAAAAAGGCAAAAGGCAAAAGTGTGCAAATTGTATTTCTTCTTTCATTTTTGCCTTTTTACTCTTTACTTTTTACTTTGCGCGAAGCGCCAGCGCTAAGCGATGCGCGAGCGCAGGTATTGTTCAATCCTGTCGAGCCCTTCCCTGATGTTGTCCAGCGAATTGGCGTAGCTGAAGCGCACGTAGCCTTCTCCGTTCGACCCGAAATCCACCCCCGGCGTTATGCCGACCTTAGCGTTTTCCAGTATCTCGAAGGCAAAGGAATAGGAATCCCCGGTAAAGCGGCGCGCGTTGGCAAAGACGTAAAAAGCCCCAGTCGGTTCGACCGCTATCCCGAATCCCATCTCCCGCAGCCGGGCAATCATGTATTGCCTGCGCTCGTTGTAGGTCAGGCGCATCCTGGAAACTTCTTCAGCCACGCCGGGGTCCGTGAGCGCCGTGCAGCCTGCGGCCTGGGCGATCGAGTTCGGGCAGATAAAGAAATTCTGCGCCATTTTCTGTATCTGGCGCACCATGTGGGCGGGCGCTATCATGTATCCGAGCCGCCATCCGGTCATGGCGAAAAGCTTGGAAAAACCGTTGAAGACGATGCAGTTTTGGGTAAATTCCAGCGCGGAGCGCGCGCGGCCCTCATATACAAGGCCGTGATAAATTTCATCGCTAAGTATCAGCCGGCCCATATCGGCGATTTCAGCCATCCGCTCTTCGGCCAGAAGATTTCCGGTCGGGTTTGCCGGAGAATTGATAAGTATCGCCCTGGTTCGCGAATTTAGCGCGGCCTTTATGGACTGAGGCCTGTACTGAAAACCGTCTTCCTCGTTGACCGGGACCATTCTGGGGACAGCTTCGAGAAAACGCACGAAATTCGGATGGCAGGCATAGTGAGGATTGGACAAAATCACTTCGTCGCCCCGCTCCACGATGGCGCCCATCGCCACCAGGAATGCAGGGGAGGTTCCGGAGGTGATAATCACCCGATCGGGGTCGATGCCGCGAACCCCGTAGGCGCGTTCGTACCAGGCGCACACGGCCTCGCGCAGCTCAAGGGTTCCCAGGCTGTGCGTGTAGCGGGTCTCACCGCGAAACAGCGCTTCTATGGCGGAATTCTTTATGGCCTCGGGCGTTTTGAAATCAGGCTCGCCTACCTCGAGGTGAATCACGGACTCTCCGGCCCGCTCCATTTCCTGGGCGCGTTCCAAAACGTCCATGACCATAAAGGAAGTCAATTGTTCGAGTCTTCTGCACACCATGCCAAGCACCGTGAATCCTAAACCCCGCAAAGCGCGGCGAAAACCCTAAACCCCGCTCCCCCGCCCCCCCGCGATCTCCGGCTGCGCTGGGCGCAAACAACCAAGCTCAGCTCTATATACGATCAAATGCACCAAACCCACTCCAACCAGCAACAACGTATTCATAGGGGCGCGACTAAAACGAGACCAGGTAACGATTCTCAGACCCATTCTTGTGAATCCCACCGATAATTCACAACTTTTTCTCATGCCATTTCATAACCCTTGCCATCGTTGTATCGGCCAGTGTGTCAGGAGTGTCCACCGGCAATTTCAACTCTACGGCGATTCTCCTTGCAAGAGGCCTCAATGCCCACGGATAAAATTGAAATTTCAATATCAATGCGTATCCGCCCAACTTGATAACGTAATCTATCCAGGTCTTTGGAAGCATCCTCACAGCAAAAATGGGTTTGATCCCCAAAAATTCACATATCCGAATTTTCTCCTTAAATTCCTTGTAATCCATATAGCTCAGGGTATTTTTTACCTCGATCCCATATGCGATTCTGTCCCTTTCAAAGATAAAATCCAGATTGTATCCCGATCCCCTCCACTCCTTCCCCTTGAACTCACGTGTGTGCACACCCTGCAATATGAATTGATTTTTTGCAAAAGCCTCCAATACTAATTTCTCTCCTTGTTGCCCCAAAGATTTGCCCACATCCGGGCTGGAATATTCAGAAACTAACTTATATACTTTATCTAATTGCCTTTTATAATACCTATTGCTCCTATGCCATAGGAATATTATTTTTCCACCCTCGATAGCTCCAAGCTTTAATTGCAATGAGAGTTGTAACGGCTGAGAGGATAACAATCCGTCATTAATCAACCGCTTAATAGCCCTATTCGTCACCCAGTGGAAGTATCCCTTCTCATTCTGAACTTCCAGTTGCTTCGAGAAAAAAACGTCATCCTTATTTTGCTTGAAGAAACCACCCAGCTGGTCAACAGCCTCCTCTTCAACAGGATCAATTTGATATTCCTCCCCTCCAAGGTCGTCCGGATAATAATCGTCGTAATCCATGCTAGCTCGACCCTGAATGTGCTGAGCACAACCATCCCAAATGGGACTCAACAATCCACGCGTTTCCTCGGCTTAGAGCTTCATTTTCCGGCCTCCGCCCACCCTTCGTCAACTTTTCTTTCTGCTGCCTGTGCATTTTCGCCAGCGCGCGGCATTTCACGGCTATATTGAAGTGCGTCTCACCCCGTCAAAACCGATTGTCGAGCATTTTAGGTCCTATAAGTCCCACACATCCTATAGGCCCTGTTCGGCAGGCTCCGAACCCCCGATTAAAGACTTCCCGGGCAGCCTCCGGTCCGCTGGGTCCTGCCGCCGTTCACGCCGCGCACCCCCCCGCGCCGCGCCCCATCGCGCGGCAGCGGATCACGGCTTTTTGGGCACCTTGATTATCAACGGGGTGCCCTCGACTTCTCCACCGAGCTGGGTGATCAAAGTGGTGGCGCTTGAAAGGCTTTCGACCGGCTCGAGCCGAATGACGAAAACACGTCCTTGCGAGGGGTCTTTCAAAGTTTTTACCGTCGCCTTATAGCCTTTGTCCAGAAGGCGGGATTTTAACTCCTCGGCTTTTTCCCTATCCGCAAATGAACCGACCTGGATTGCGTACAGCCAGGATTGCGATTCTGCGCTTCCCTGCCCCCGCATCCCCATGCCGCCGTGCGTAGCGGAGGGGGTAAACCCTTCGCCTGCGGGCGGGCCGGGGGTGAGAGCCGTTCCCCTCCGTCCTCCCTCCTCGGCAGGCCAGGAGAGTGCCGGAGAACGGGGCTGGGTGTGCAGGTCCCTGGTGATCGCGCTGCCGTCGAGCTTTTCGAGCCACTTTCTGGCTTCATCGGCCATATCGGTATTCGGGGCAATTTCGCCCACCCGGCTTAACGAATGAACCGCAGCTTCCATGTCTCCCGCCTTATAGCTCATAATGCCGAAGCGCAACTGGGCTTCGGCCAGGCCGGGCGCCAGGCGCACTGCGTTTCCATATGCATGCCGGGCCTCATCGTTTCTGCGCAGCTGTTCACAGACCTCACCCATTCGAAGCCAAGCCGTCGCGTAGTTTTGGTCCATCTTCACAGCCTGTTGGTAGTAGGTCAGCGCTCTCTCGATATCGCCTTTTTTTTCGTAAAGCATCCCAAGGTTAAAGGCGGCAATCTGGGGGGTCTTGTAGAAAGCATCGTCGAGGGCCTTCTGAAACGCGGCCCGCGCAGCTTCGAACTGACCGCGTTCCGCGTACATCTTGCCCAGTGTGTTGAGGGCCTCGGAATAGTCGGGCTTGATTTTCAAAGCGGCTTGCAGATGTGAAAACGCCTTGTCCTGCAACCCGCGCTGATCGTATGCAAGGGCCAGGTCGTACTCCAGCACGGGGTCTCCGGGCTTTGTCTCCGACGCCTCAGTGAGGTATTTAAGCGCGTCGGCCGTCTCCCCCGCAGCCAGGCATTTCTCGCCCAGGTCTCGAAGCTGGCTGACCGAACGCATGGGCTGCTGCTGCGTAGTGGAACAGCCGCAGGCAAGCACAAGGACAACAATATGGAAAATCGCCACTCGTCTCATCTTCACAGACCTCTTCGATCCGTCAACCGCAAGCCCCGCAATCCCCCGCCGCGCGCCATCGCGGGATCATCCCCGCACCCTCTGCCGCGACCCCGCGCCTGCCGGGGTCCACGGATCACGGTTCACAATTCAGGGCTCACGCTTCACGGTTCACGGCTCACGCTTCACGGATCACGACTTAGATCACCTTGTTGAGCGTATACTCGATGATTCCTTCGGCGCCTCTTTTGATCAGGTTGGGTATAAGTTCGCGCACCTGGCCCTTGGATACCACGGTCTCGACCGAAAGCCACTCCGATTGGTAGAGGTTGGCGATTGTCGGGGCATTGAGGCTTGGAAGGATCTCGACGACGCCCTCGATCCTTGCCTTCGGCACGTTCATCTTCAGCCCCACCAGTCCCTCGGCCCGCAGCGCCCCCCTGACCAGCAGCGCGATGTGCTCTATCTTGTCGCGTTTCCAGGGGTCCCGCCATGCCTCCAGGTTGGCGATCAGCTGCGTGTTGGACTGCATCAATTCCTCAACGATCCTCAGGCCGTTTGCGCGCATCGTCGAACCGGTTTCGGTAACCTCTACGATAGCGTCGCAAAGACCGGAAATGACTTTGGCCTCCGTTGCGCCCCACGAAAACTCCACCTCCACGCTGATGCCCTTCGTCTCGAAGTGCCGCCGGGTGAAGTTCACCAGTTCAGTGGCGACTTTCTTGCCTTCCAGGTCCCTGTCGCACTGAATGGGGGAATCCGCGGGCACGGCCAGCACCCACCTGGCGTAGCGCTGACTCACCTTCGAGTAGACCAGGTCGGCCACCACATGGACCTTCGACTCATTTTCTTCGATCCAGTCGCGCCCGGTAAGTCCTGCGTCGAAAGTGCCCCTTTCGACGTAGCGCGACATTTCCTGGGCGCGGCAGATCGAGCAGCTTATGCACGGATCATCGATATCGGGAAAATAGTTTCTGTCGGAAAGCGTTATGTTCCAGCCCGATTGCCTAAAGAGCCTCAGGGTGGGCTCCTGTAAACTTCCCTTAGGAATGCCGAGTATGAGCTGTTTCACTTTTTATAAACCTCCAGGGGATCGAAAACGGGGACTCCCCGCACCTCGAAGCGGCCCTCCTTAAACCAGCGGTGAAAACAACTCTCAAAGCCTGTATGACAAGCCGCCCCGCCTAGCTGGTCCACCTTGAGCAAAATGGCGTCCGAGTCGCAGTCGATCGAAATTTCCCGCACCAGCTGAACGTTACCCGATTGCTCGCCTTTCATCCAGAGTTTTCCTCTCGACCGGCTCCAATAGTGCGCTTTGCCGGTTTCGAGCGTCCTGTCCCAGGCAGCCTCGTTCATATACGCCAGCATGAGCACCTTTCCGGTCGTAAAGCTCTGCACGATTACCGGGATCAAACCGTTTTGCCTGGAAAAATCAGGTCCCATGCCCCACTCCGTTCGGGGTTGTGCTTTGCGCATCCGGGTTCACCCCATAAGCTCTCAAATAACGTGGCTAAATCCACATGCGGTGGCAGGTTTTACCACCTTTTCTAAACGGGGGCGTCTCATCCCCCCTTTTCTAAAGGGGGGCGTCTCATCCCCCCTTTTCTAAAGAGGGGCGCCTCATCCCCCCCTTTTCTAAAGGGGGCGTTTTATCCCCCCTTTTCTAAAGGGGGGCAGGGGGGATTATAATTAGTGAGTTCCGTGTATGGTATCGAAAATCCTCCTAAATCCCCCTTTAAAAAGGGGGACTCAAGACCTCCCTCACCCCGGGACCGCCGTATATCTACGCTTATTTGAGCGCTTATGGGCGTTCACCCCCCTGGCGCGCCGCGCAGGATCGAGGCGTCACGATCCACGGCCGCTAATTGTCCGCAGGCTGCGCTTATTTCACTTCCGCGGCTCTTGCGGATTATCGCAGTCAGGTTTGCTTTTCGCAAGACGTCCTGAAACTGCATGATCCTCTCCGGGGGCGGCCTTCGATAGACGGTCCCCGGATGCGGGTTAAAAGCGATAAGGTTTACCTTCGAAGGCGCCCCATCCAGTAGCCTGACAAGGTCCTTTGCCTGCCTGGGGCTGTCGTTTACCCCGTCGAGCAGAACGTATTCGAAGGTTATCCGCTTTCTGGGCGCAAGCGGATACTCGCGCAGGGCCTTCATCAGGGCGCCGAGCGGATATTTCCTGTTTATCGGCATGAGTTCGTCGCGCAGCTTATCATCGGGGGCGTTAAGGCTTACCGCAAGATTTACCTGCGTTTCCATCCCCAGGCGCCGCAGTTCGGGGATAAGCCCTACCGTTGAAAGAGTCACCCGCCGATGCGAGAACATCAGTCCGTTGGGGTCCGTTATGATGCGGATGGCCCGCGCCACCTGCTCGTAGTTGGCAAGCGGCTCCCCCATTCCCATGAATACCACGCTGCTCAGTCGCCGCCCCAGCTTTGGGTCCCGAAGCCCGTGGCATACCTGCTCGACTATCTCGGCAGTTTCCAGGTTTCGTTTGAAACCCCAACTTCCGGTCAGGCAGAACTTGCACCCCAGCGCGCACCCTGCCTGGCTCGACACGCACAGCGTGCACCTGGACGGGTCCGCCACGAGCACCGACTCGACAAAATTGCCGTCGCGGAGGCCAAAGAGGTATTTGCGCGTCCCGTCAGGGGCTTCGTCTACCCGTAACGGCGAAAGGGCCTCGATGGTCGAACCGGCTTCCATCCGGGCGCGAAACGACCGGCTAAGGTCCGTGCATTCATCCCAGGATGTGACGTTTCGCGCGTAAAGATGGTTGAATATCTGCCGGGCGCGAAAAGGTTTCTCCCCCAAAGCGGCCACCCATTCCTCGAGCTCGTCCAGGGTGAAATTCTTTAAATTGGTTTTTGCCTTTGAGTTCGTTATTTGCAGTTTTCCCCACCCCTCTACATTCTACATTCTACATTCTACATTCTACATTCTACATTCTACCGTTCCTTCCCCCCGATCTTTTGCCCTGCAGTTTTGATGCTGGTCGCAAAGATCGATATCAACTCGTTGCATTGACCAATCAGGGGGTCAAGTTCACGAGCGGATTCCACAAGGTTGGCCTTTGCCGTCATCAACAACCATACCCTGGTTTCACGGAGTTCCTTGAGGCATATTCTCATCTTGTGAATAAAGTCCGAACGGGATTCCGCGCCTTGCGCCTCGCCGTAGTTAGGCGCCGGGGACGTTCCACTGCGAACAATTTGGCAGCTAATGTGGTTTCCGGCTATCGTTTTTGGCAGGCTCTCCGCCAGACGGATTATCTGAACGCCGAACTCTATCAGTCTATCCTCCAGGTCATAAGTCCTGACTTCCTTCGGCATTCACCCTTCCTTCTTCAAGATTCCACATTGGCTTTTTTCCAACATTCTACATTCTACATTCGCTTTTTTTATCCTTCTACATTCTACATTCTACATTCTACATTCTACATTCGCTTTTCCCTGAGGTATCGATCGCACGTCCGATCCTGGAGAAATATTCTATTGTATCCCTTGGGCGGGGTGGAGTCATATATTTTGTAGCCGGCTTCCCTGCATTCATTGCAGGCCTTGCGCGGGATGTGAACGGCAAAAATCCTTCTCCCGCCGTCGCTTTGCGAGTCTATGGTGAGAAGACCGCTACAGTCCGGGCAGACCCGGATCGTTTCCTCCTGGGTTTCCATTATCATGTCGGTATCGTAGAAAATCCGGCGGTCGCGATGCGCAAGGCCGCCCTTTTTGCGGTTGTCTTCCCTGATCTTGGAGCCCTGATCAAAAATTTCGAGCGCTCTTTGGGCCACGATCTGGATGTGCCGCGTGATTTCAGGCGACTGCCGCAGTCTGTCCGGGTCGTAATCAGGCTCGCGAATGCCGCTGTAATCGAGTCCGGCCAGCGCCAGGATGATCCCCACGTTGACGTATGGCAGGGCGCTCTCTATGGAATAGCCGCCTTCGAGCACGGCTATGTCGGGCTTGAGGCGGCTGGTAAGCGCCGCGTAGCCCTGCGCCGAAAAACACATGTTGGTGATCGGATCGGAATAGTGGTTGTCCTGGCCTGCGGAATTTACGACCAGGTCGGGCTTGAACTTTTCGAGAATCGGCAGGATAGCGTTTTCGAGCACGTAGAGAAACCCTTCCTCGGAACTAAGAGGCGGAAGCGGCAAATTGATCGTCGTGCCGGCGGCGGTAGGGCCGCCGAACTCAGGCAGAAACCCGGACCCCGGATACAGGGTGCGACCGTCCTGATGCACGGATATGAAAAGGGTGTCGGGGTCATGCCAGTAAATGTCCTGAGTGCCGTCGCCATGGTGGCAGTCGGTGTCCACTATGGCCACCCGGTCCACCCCGTAGGTCTGGCGCAGGTATTCGATCATGATGGCCTCGATGTTGATGTTGCAAAACCCTCGAGCCCCGTGCACCACCCTCATCGAATGATGGCCGGGCGGACGAACCAGCGCAAAACCCCGGGCAATGTTTTTTTCGAGCACCTCGGTGCCGATCTTCTTTGCGCCCCCGGCGCTTATCAGGTGTGATTCGGTGATTACGCTCAACTCGTCCGGACAGCAGAAGTGAACGCGCTGAATGTCTTCCACCGTGGCGATGTCCGGCTTGAATTCCACAATCCCCTCGATGTCCAGAACTCCTTCTTCCAATACCTGGTCCTGCGTGTAGAGAAGCCGTTCCTCGCGTTCGGGGTGCGTGGGGCTGATCGCCCAGTCAAAAGCGGGAAAAAATACAAGACCCGTTCGATTCTTAGATGAATACATGCATCACTCCGGCAGTGGACAATGGTTGCTTATCGACGCTATTAGTTCCTCATGCTGCGGGATCAGCCCCGGCCTGGTCCGGACCTTCACCCGGATGTTTCGCCCCGAGCTATAAAAGCCCCTGATCATATTGAACTGAATCTGCTCGATTACCTCCGGGTCGATTTCGGCTTCAGGCGCGCCAGCTTTTGCACACTTTTGCCGCAGTAGTTCAAAAGCAAGCAGGACTGCGGCTTTTTGGTCGAAGTCCTTGCCCGCCTTGCGGCTGAATTCTTCTTCCGGGGCCAGCACAACTCCCCTTTCGGTGTCGGCGAAAAGGGTAACTTCGCTTGTATTCTTCGCCAGGGCCGCTCCCAGGGCGTTGGCCACATGCCACGGCGGCACTGCCACAGTGGAAATCCCGGTAAGCTTTTCAATGTATGAAACAAAAAAAGGGGCCGGTCCTCCCAGCACCAGGATTTCCACGGGCTTGACCCTGTAGCCGGACAAGACCTCCTTTACGGTATAGACAGGCTTGCCGTTTATCTGTGCGATCATGTCGCGGGCGGCCGAAACTATCTTTTCGCTCGCTAAACCCAGCACCCGGCGGGCGGCCTGCTCGACTGTGACGCCTAGCTCGCGCCCAAGAAGTGAAAAGCCTCGCCGGGATGCGTCGGCGTCTCCGTTTAGCGCTCTTCCAAGGACAAAAAGAGCATCGGTCGGCGTCGGCGTAGGACCTCCGTAGGCCATTGCCCAACCGTTGCGCTCAGGGCCGACCGAAAGCCCGCCGTCTGCAACTTTTACGGCGCTGTCGCCCCCCAGGCCGATGGATCTGGTCTTTAACGAGCGTATGAGCGTCCCGTGACCTCCGATCTCGCCCCCCAACGGGTCAAGCAGCGGCGTCCTGCCGATCAGTACGGCCATGTCGGTCGTCGTGCCCCCGATATCGAAGACGAGCGTGTCCCCGTCGCCGGCAAAGGGCAATGCGCCCATTACGCTTGCCGCAGGCCCCGAAAGTATCGTCTGCTCCGGCGCATCCAGGGAAGCCTCAAAGCTCATCGTTCCCCCGTCCGCCTTGAGTACGAAGATGGGGGCCTCAAACCCCCTGGCTATGAGCGAATCCCGGACCGCATCGAAAAAGCGCCCGTGAACGAGGTGGATGGCTGCGTTTAGCCATGCGGTGGCGATTCGGCGCGGAAAATTGAGGTTCGCCGACAAAGAATGCCCCATAACCACATGCTCGCATCGGTCGCACAGAATCTGCGCCATTTCCAGTTCGTGCTTCGGATTTCGCACCGAAAACTTCGATACGACGGCAGCGTGGCGGACGCCCTGGGCGGCAAAGCCCTCGGCAATCTGTTCGATTTGCCCTTTTTTCAAAGGCGCCACCTCGCGTCCGCGATGGTCTATCGATCCGGATACGCAGTGATAATGGCTGCCGATTCGGAAATTCTCAGGGTCTATGCCCGGCCCTGCCGAAACGATCACGCCGGTCGCAGGGAGTTTTCCTTCCGCAATTGCATTGGTGGTGAGAGTCGTGCTGAGCACTGCGCGGCGGATCGCCCCCGGCGCCACCCCTGCGGTCACTTTTTCCAGCCCGCTCAACACCGATTCAAACAGGTTCGAATGGTCGGTTGGGACTTTAGCCTGGCGCAAAATGCGCCCTTCTCCGATCAGCACCGCGTCCGTGTGGGTCCCTCCCACGTCAAGACCGATTATCATCATCTCTCCTCAAAGTGCGTGAACAGTGAACGGTGATTAGTCCTGCATTTTATCCGGATGAATTCACAGCGCATCATTTTATCGGGATAAATTCACACTGAACAGCCCTCCGCTAACGGGTATCGGATATCGGATATCAGAGGTCGGAAGTCCAGCACCCGGTAACGGATATCTGATATCGGATATCAGAGGTCGGAAATCCCACACCCGTTCTCCGCCATCCGATACCCGACACCCGACACCCGTTATCAGAGGTCGGATATCGGATATCAGAGGTCGGAAACCCCACACCCGACACCCGCTGACGGATATCGGATATCAGATATCGGAGGTCGGAAATCCGATACCCGACACCTGCCACCCGTTCCCCGACACCCGCTGACGGATATCGGATATCAGATATCGGAGGTCGGAAATCCCACACCCGA
>DASPQK010000214.1:0-8172 GCA_035624985.1 Syntrophobacteraceae bacterium
TGAATCTGTCTTAAATGGGGTTTCCCGAGGGAAGCAACCGGCTTCACTTTTGGGGAGGAGCAGGGTTCATGCATTTTCTTTCTAAATTGCGCACAGACTATGCCAAGGGGAACAAAAGGGAAAGCGGGAAAATACATGCCGTGGGATCAAAGCGCGGCGTTGTTTCGCTCCAAGCGATTATTCTGGCCGGCACGATAATTTCTTTTATCGGCCTCGCCTTGGCGTTGAGCCTGGACCGGCAAATCATACGGGCTGAATTTGAAAAGGCGGCGGAGAATCATTTTGAGACCATAAAACGGGAAATTGAATCCAACCTGCACGCAGTGGTTTCGCTAAAGGCTTTCTTTGACAGCACCCGAGATATAGACAGGCCCGACTTCAAGGAGTTTGCAGAACCTCATTTATCTCTTCACCCTTCTGTTCGAGCAATTGCATGGGTACCCCTGGTTCATAATTTCGAACGGTTCGCCTATGAAACAACAGCAAGGCAACGAGATGGTTTCTCCGACTTTCAAATCACCGAACAAGAAACGCAGGGGAAGATGACAAGAGCGGCTGAGCGCGAAGTGTATTTCCCCGTCTACTTCGTTGAACCATACAAGGGTAACGAGATTGCCCTCGGTTTTGACCTAGCATCGAACGCCACACGAAAGCAGGCTTTGGAGAAGTCGCGAGACACAGGAGAAATGGTCGCCACAGGAAGAATAACCCTGGTGCTGGAAACCGCCGGTCAGTTTGGCTTCCTGGCATTTGCTCCCGTCTATCGCAGAGATGTGACATTGGATTCCATCGCAGCCCGCCGGGAACACCTGAAAGGTTTTGTCCTCGGCGTCTTCAGGATTGGGGATATTGTAGAAAAATCCTTAGCGCACCTAAAGCCGGAAGGAATAGACATCTATATTTATGATAAGTCGGCTGACTCTCAGGAACAATCTTTTCTTTATTTCCATCCTTCACAAACCGGAAAGACGGTGTTTTCTTCAAAGTCCAAGGGGGACGCCGGCCGGCACGGTTATTCAGATTTCGAGAATGTTAGAACGTTGGATTTTGCGAATCGAGAGTGGATGATTCTGATTAGATCGACACCGGATTTCGTCAGCGCCAGAAAAACCTGGCAACCTTTGGGAGTGTTGACAACAGGGGTACTACTAGTCACAGGCATGCTGGCAATCTATTTTATCCTCCAGAAACGAGCAAGAAATCGTATCGAAGAGCAGCTTAATTTCCTGGAGGTGCTGGTTAACACAATACCAAGTCCGATCTTCTACAAGGATGTCGCCGGCGTCTATCTGGGCTGTAATTCCGCTTTCGAAGCCTATATAGGCCGGTCAAAGGCTGAAGTCGTTGGCAAAACCGTCTACGAAGTCGCACCCAGGGAACTCGCTGACGTATACCGCAAGGCCGATCTCGCATTGTTTAACACTCCGGGAACACAACAATATGACGCATCAGTCCAGTATGCCGACGGCAGCCGGCATGACGTCATATTTAGCAAAGCCACTTTTACCGATTCCCTGGGAAAGGCGGCCGGCATCGTCGGGATGATGTCAGACATCACCGAGCAAAAGCGGGCCGAGGAAGATCTCAAACGAACGTTAGCTTACCTTGAAAATGTGTTCGAGAATTCACCAGACGGCATATCCATTGTGGATAAGCATGGAAAATTCATCAAGTGGAACAGAAGGGCCGCTGATCTTCTCCAGTATACTTTTGAAGAGCTCGAAGGGAAATCAGCTTTTGCCTTGTATGCAGACAACGATGAACTCGACAGGATGCTGACAAAATTGCGACGCGAGGGCGCCGTGAGGAAATATCCAATCAGTTTAAGGAGAAAGGACGGCACCGCCAGCATCCTCGAAATCTCAATCGGCCTGTTGAAGGACGATGCAGAAATAGTTTTAGGCAGCGTTTGCGTGGCGAGAGATTTGAGCGAAGTCACGAAAGCTATGGTGGCTCTCGAAGCTTCCAACAAGCGATTGGAGCAGGAAATCCGCGAGCGCAGGAAGGCAGAGGAAGATGTCAGCCGCGTTGGCAGGTTATACGAGGTTTTAAGCCATATAAGCCAGGCTATCGTGCGGATCCGGTCGAGAGAAGAATTGCTCTCTACGGTTTGCCGCCTGGTGGTCGAGCGCGGCGCTGCGGATCTGGCTTGGATAGGCTGGCTCGATTCAGGGACTGCCGCTATTAATCCTGTAGCTTATTACGGGAACCAAGCTCATATGCTGAGCGAGGCGCGTTTCCATGTCAGCGGCCAACCGCAGGGGCAAGGCAACCCTGGAATGGCCATTCGGGAAGGCAAGCCTTTTGTGTGCCATGAATGTGACAGCCGCCGCTGTCCTTATCCCGCCGAGCGCGCGCCGGCCCATTTTGGATTCCAATCATGCGGATCCTTTCCGTTGCGATTCCAAGGCAAGGTCAGCGGTGTATTGACCCTTTACCTTACCGACAAAGGTTCATTTCAAGAAAGTCAGATCGAGATGCTCAGTGAGGTGGCGGCGGAGGTCTCGTATGCGCTTGACAAGATTGAGAGCGACAGCCAGCGCGAGCATCTCAAGGAGGAGTATCAGCAGCAGTCCGTCTTTCTTGAGACCATCCTCGACGCCATGCCCTGCCAGGTGTTCTACAAAGACACTCAGATGCGCTATCTGGGCTGCAACAGGGCATATGAGGCGATCGTCGGACTGAGCAGAGACCAAATCATAGGCAGGACCGCCCACGACATCTGGCCTAAGGACCTGGCGGACCTTTACCAGCGCGCCGACCAGGCGCTGCTGGCCAACCCCGATCAACAGAGCCTGGCTTACGAGGAAATACTGGAGAGGACCGAGGGTATCCCACGGTATTACCAAACCAATAAGGCCATTTTCCGGAATCGGGAAGGCGCTATTGCCGGCATTATCGGGACGACGGCGGACATTACCGAACGCAAGGACGCAGAGGCGGCGCGGCTCAAGAGCGAGGAACTCTACCGCATAACGTTTGACTCGGCGGGGGTCGGCATAGCTCATGTGGCCTTGAATGGCCGATGGCTCCGAGTAAACCGCAAGCTGTGCGAAATCACCGGGTATAGCCGTGAGGAACTGCTCCGGATAGACAAAAAGGAAATCACCCACCCCGATGACATCGATTCGGACCTGGCGTTCATACGGCAGGCGCTTGCCGGTGAGGCTGACACTTATTCAAGAGAGAAAAGATACATCAAAAAGGATGGAAGCCTCGTATGGATCAGCCTTACGGTTGCCCTTAAACGTGATGACGGCGGCAGTCCCGAGTTCTTCATCTCGGTCTATGAAGACATTACGGAACCCAAAAAGGCCCAGCAGTCGCTGCGAGAGAGCGAGGCCAAGTTTCGTTCCTACATAGAAAATTCTCCGCTCGCGGTGTTAGTGGCGGATCGGGAAGGCCGCATCCTTGATTTCAACCAGTCGGCTGTAGACCTGCTGGGCTATGACACCGGCACATTGACAGGCATGAGCGTCGACAAGATACACCCTGAGGAAGATCGCGAGATTATCCTCCAGGATTTCGCCACCCTTCTGGATAAAGGACACGTCGAAATTGAACGCCGTGTAAAGAGAGCCGACGGGCAGATTCGCTGGGTTTCTCTGCGTGTCGTTATGATTTCCGACCAGGTTTCTCTTGGCTATTGCCAGGACATTACAGAAAGCAAAATTGCGGAGACCGTTCTCAGGGAAAACGAGCAAAAATTCAGGGCAATCAGTGATTCAGCGCAAGATGCCGTCGTAATGCTCGACGAACAAGGGACTATCACATTCTGGAACTCCGCTGCAGAGCGAATTTTCAATTATAGCGCTGGTGAAGCGCTGGGTCAGAACGCCCATTTGCTGCTTGCTCCCCAACGGTATCTTGAAGCCCACTTTGCAGCCTTCCCGGGATTTAAACGGACAGGCGGGGGAATGTGCGTCGGGAAAACCATAGAGCTAAACGCACTTCGGAAAGGCGGGGAAGAATTCCCAATCGAATTGTCGCTCTCGGCCTTCCAGATGAAAGGTTTGTGGCATGCCGCCGGAATTATCAGGGATGTTAGCGAGCGCAAGTTGACCGAGAGAACTCTCCAACTGCAGGAAGAACGTCTTCGCCTGGCGATGGAGGCTACGCAACAGGGGTGGTTCGATTTGAATGTTCAAACCGGTCAAATCAGTCTCAGCCCGGAAGGCGCCGAGATTATGGGTTACGAACCGTCAAGATTTGAGACAAACCTGCAGGCATGGATTGAGGGCATTCATCCGGAAGACCGCGATGCGGCCCTTGAAGCGTTGAAGGAATGCATTGAGACCGGCGGCACGCGAACAATGGAGTACCGTCGGCGAACGCATGCGGGTAAGTGGAAGTGGCTCCGCTCTATAGGAAAAATCGTTGCATTCGATTCCGACAAGAAACCTCTGAGGATGACCGGTACTCATGCAGATATTTCAGAATACAAGCGGACCCAGGAGAAACTGCTGGCGAGTCAAAAGAGTTTCAAGGAATTGGCCGACATGATACCTGAAACGATTTTCGAAATGGACACTACCGGGAAGGTCACTTATGTCAACCAAAATGTCGTCCGTTTTGGCTTTTCACCGGAGGATTTCGAGCGAGGGGTGAGCGGGTTTGATCTGATTTCTCCCGAAGACCGGCCCAGAGCATTGGAGAATGCCGAAAGAATCATGAAGGGCGAGGAAACCGGGATCGCTGAATACAAGGTTTTAAAGAAAGACGGAAGCACCTTTCCGGCCATTATCAATAGTGTCGGAAAGTTCCATGACGGAAAGCCGACTGGATTCAGAGGCATTGTCGTTGACATCAGTGAAAAGAAGAAGCTTGAAGCAGACCTCCTGCAAGCTCAGAAAATGGAATCGCTTGGCACGCTGGCCGGAGGGATCGCTCATGACTTCAACAATATCCTCGGCATAATTATGGGCTTCACGCAACTGGCCAAGTGGGAATTGAATGAGAACCATCCTCAGGTGGTGAGTAAACTTGATGAGGTTCTCAACGCATCCGATCGGGCAAAGGAATTGGTGAAGCAGATTCTTGCTTTCAGCCGCAGGTCGGAACAGCAGAAGATGCCGCTCCAACTCGGGACTGTTGTGAAAGAAGCCATGAAGATTTTGCGCCCGTCCCTTCCATCAACTATTGAGATCAAAACCGATGTGCGAAGCGAATCGGCGGTGTTGGCCGACCTTACCCAGATGCATCAGGTGCTGATGAATCTGTGCAGCAACGCCGCCTACGCAATGCAGGGCAATGGCGGAATTCTGGACGTAAGACTGGCCGACGTCGAGCTCGCAACGGGACAAATTCCCTGTTTGCAAGGATTGCAACCTGGGCGCTATGTGAAACTTAGAGTCAGGGATAATGGACGGGGTATCGATCCGTCTGTAATGGATTTAATCTTCGACCCCTTTTTCACTACCAAAGAAGCGGGCAAAGGGACCGGGCTTGGTCTTTCGGTAGTCCATGGAATTGTGAAAAGCCATGGAGGGACCATCAATGTGGAGAGCACTCCGGGCAGAGGGACCACGTTTACTATACTCATCCCTGCCCTGGAGACCGATTGCGAACCTACGAGAGTTGAAACATCCCTCCCTCTTCCTCACGGGCAGGAGCGCATCCTTGTAGTTGACGACGAGCCCTCGATTGTTGACATGGTGACGGAGATGCTTGAAAACCAGGGGTACGACGTTGTTTCCTGCACAAGCGGAGCAGAAGCGCTTGAGACTTTCCGGCATCAATCGGCGGAAAAACCCTTCGACCTGGTGCTCACTGACATGACCATGCCGCGCTTTACCGGCGTAGACCTTGCCCGGGAGCTTTCCGCGCTCAATCCTGAAGTTCCCGTAATACTGATGACCGGCTTCAGCGCACGAATTGACGCAGACAGCGCAAAGGAGATGGGAATTTGCGGGTTCCTTGTGAAGCCGGTGGCTATGGCGGAACTTGCGACAACGGTAAGAACGGTGCTCGACCGGATAGCGAAAGAAGGATCCGCTTTTCACCAGTGACGAGGAACAACATGAGAAGTGCGGGCATCAGAAAAATCCTGGTTGTCGATGATGAAGAGTCCATGTGCAGGCTGCTCACGGTTTTCATGGAAATGAACGGCTACCGCTGCCAGAGCGCCACCGACCCGCTTAAGGCATTGGAAATGCTTAAGAGCGATGACTTCGACCTGGTGATCACCGACATACGCATGGACGGGATGGATGGGCTGGACATGACCCGCGAAATCCGCAAAACGTTTCCCGCCGTGGACACTATAGTAATGTCCGCTTTCACAGGTGATTACGCATACAGCAACATTATAGAAGCCGGCGCCGCCGATTTTATTGGAAAACCGCTCTCACTGACAGAACTAAAAGCCAAGATAGGCAGGGTAGATCGAGAGCACAAAATGGTTGCGGAGCTACGGGAGGCCAATGAGGCGATTCACTGCACGTTAGCTGATATGGAGAGGGCAAACCAGCAGTTGGTGCACGAAATTGACGAAAGAAAACGAACTCAAAAAGAGCTCTATAATGCCCATAAGGAAATTGAATCCCTGATGAGTTCCATCCCTCTCATAATGATCGAAGTGTCCAATGACGGGATCATAAAGAGATGGAATACCGTGGCAGAGAAAGTTCTCCAGATAGACTCCTTTGAAGCACATGGCATGGAAATCAGCAAATGCCCGATCCCCTGGGATAGCCAGAAGATCGATGAATGCCTCCGCATGTGCTCTTCGGAAAGCATAGCATCGGAACTCAAATCAGTCAGGTTTACACGAAAAAACGGGGAGGACGGTCTATTGGACCTGACGATAAGCCCCATAAAAGAGAATCTTCTCGTTCACTCAGGCATTATTATACTGGGGACCGACACAACGGAACACGTGCTGCTCGAAAGACAGCTTGCCCAATCTCAAAAGCTTGAATCGATCGGGCGGCTTGCAGCCGGAATTGCTCATGAAATCAACACACCCGCGCAGTATGTGGGAGACAACACCCGTTTTCTCGAGGAGGCTTACGGAGATCTGGAACGCATCCACGATCTTTATCATCAGCTTATCGAGCATCTAAAATCCGAAGGCCTGGCAACAGGTCTGGTCCAAAAGATTGAAGAAACCTCTTCAGAGGTAGATTTGGAATATGTAAGAGATCAAACTCCCAAAGCTATCCGGCAGTCCCTCGAAGGGATAGAGCGCATAACCAAAATCGTGCGCGCCATGAAGGAGTTTTCCCATCCGGGCACGGACGCCAAAAAGGAGATCGATCTGAATAAGGCCATCGAGAGCACCATTACGGTTGCACGAAACGAATGGAAATACGTGGCCGAGATGGTTACGGATTTCGATCTTTCCATGCCTCCTGTAGCCTGCCTGCCGGGGGAGTTCAACCAGGCGATCCTGAACATTATCATCAACGCCGCCCATTCGATTGCCGAGAAGAATGGAAACGAGGCCGGGCAGAAGGGGACGATCTCCATCAGCACACGGGGCCTGGGTGATTTTGTTGAAATTCTCATCAGCGATACTGGCATGGGTATTGCGGAGAACATCAGATCGAAAATTTTCGACCCATTTTTTACGACCAAGGAAGTGGGGCAGGGAACGGGGCAGGGCCTGGCGATCTCCCATTCGGTCATCGTGGAGAAACACGGAGGAACAATCGATTTTGAAACCGAGGCCGGCAAAGGAACGACTTTCATTATCAGATTGCCCGTTCAAAACCTCAACGCTCAAGAGGCGCCACAATGAAAAAGATTCTTTTCGTCGATGATGAGACAAGGATACTTGACGGTCTCCAGAGAATGCTCCGCGGGATGCGCAATGAATGGCAAATGGTATTTGCGTCAAGTGGGCTGGAAGCGCTTCAGATTTTGGAAAGCGACTCGTTCGATGTGATAGTGACGGACATGCGCATGCCCGGCATGGATGGATGCCAGTTGCTAAACGAAGTGAAACGCATGTATCCCAGTGTCGTACGAATAATTCTTTCGGGACATTCGGATAAAGAGAAGGTGCTTAACTCCATAGGACCCGTGCACCAATACCTTTCCAAGCCGTGTGATGCGGAAATGCTGAAGTCCACGGTGGCTCGCGCATGCGCTATGGGACATCTGCTGGAAAACGAATCGCTCATAACACTGATCTCCACGATAGAATCTTTGCCGAGCCTGCCTTCCCTA
>DASPQK010000215.1:0-3420 GCA_035624985.1 Syntrophobacteraceae bacterium
GCATCGAGTCTGGCGCTGAAATGCCTTGCCTTCAGAATGCCAAGCGTTCTGATCGTTTCTTCCATGAAGATTTAACTCCCCACTTAAAGTGTCGGTTTATTACATCAGAAGTCATAATAATACTTTTAAATTCATTCTTCTACGCCCTCAAGCCGGCGACCGGAAATCTTGAAAAGGCCGGACTCCGAGCACTCATGCTCACTGGGTTTTTACAGCAATTTTCCGGTGAAGCCGGACTAAAGTGTCAATAGTTTAACGATGATGGCGGGGCGTGGTCTATCCCAGGTGGGCCTTGAGAAAGGTCTGACATATCAATGAGATCAGACTTTCCAGTCTGCCTGCTTCAAGATTCTGTTCCAGACTTCATCTACCTGGCGCAGAGTACGTTCGATCTCTTCGCTGTTTTCAATTATGTAATCGGAGTGAGCCCTTTTGGAATCGATTGGAAACTGCATGGACAGGGTGCGCTCGGCCTCGGAGGGGGACAATTTGTCCCTTTGTATAAGTCTTTGGACCTGGACCTCAGGAGTGGAGTAAACCAGGATTACGATATCGAAATCTTTGTCAAATCCTCCCTCGAACAGCAGAGGAACATCGAATACGATCACTGCTCGGGGATGAAGTTTTTTTTGTCTTTCCCACTCAGCCCTCATCGCCCCCATCACGTATGGATGAAGTATAGCGTTAATTCTTTTACGCAGGGCCGGTTTTCGAATGATTTCCCGGCGCAGTTCCCGTCTTCTGAGGGTCCCGTCCCGATTAAAAAACAGCGGTCCGATGCGATCCCGCAGGGCCGTATAAGAGGCGGTCCCCGGCTCTACGGCTTGCCTCGAGTATTCGTCCGCATCCAGGATTATTGCGCCGAGTTCCCTGAATCTATTTGCCACGGTTGTTTTTCCCGTGGCAATGCCGCCCGTTAGTGCGATTCTCTTATTGGGCATAATGGGTCAAGCGGGAGCTTAGAAATCAATGTCCCCGACCGGCCGGCAGAATGTGTACCAGTAGGGCTTCTGCAATAGCTCCCTTTTCACTCGATCTTCCGAGTGCGAAGATATGGACCACGGAGCGGCAATGGCGGCGCCTACAGCGCCGGCTCCCATTGAGACGAGTCCCAGCGGTCTCAGAATCAACGCGTCGAAAATAATAAATTCTCCCATGGGTTCAGCGGTAAAGCGTCCTGTCAGGGTTGGGTCGGGCGGCAGAGGTCCCTGGGCCAGCACGGGTAATGCCGTCATGGAAAGCAGGGTTATGGTCAGGATCAGGATAATTCTTTTCATGCCGGTCTCCTTCGGGTAAAATTATCAGTATTAAATTACGATTTTTCGCACAGCATATCCGGGCCTTGCAAAAACCGCACACAACTCCGCGATAGGTCTGACCAAATCACGTTATGCAAAAGCACACTTCGTGCCATATGTCAAATCAACACCACCTCGGCGCCAGACTCTCCCTCAGGTTAACAAAGGCGCGCTACCCTGCTCTCATATTATGACTGATGAAATCGGAAAGCAAGTACACTTGCAGGGTTGCCAATATAAGTTTAGAGTACATAGCGCGGAGGTTGGAAGTCGGAAGTCAGGGATTTGTAGCCTGTCGGACTTTTGATATCCCCTCTCCGTTAGGGGGGTCGAATGCCGTCGGATATTGTTGAACTAAGGGAAAGAAGGCTCGTGAAGTTAAAACCTGCTCAGGTTGCGCGGGAGCTGATGGGCATTCCCGCGAAGAACCGGTTGAAGCTGATTGTTGAAAGACCCGATGCGCAATCGGTGGTTGCCGCACTGGACGTGAACGACTTTTTCTACACCGTGCTGGAAATCGGTGCTGACGATTCTTTGCCGCTTCTTGCACTGGCCAGCATCGAGCAAATGAATCATCTCTTCGACATTGACTGGTGGCGCAAGGACACCGTGGAACCCGCAAAAGCCCTGATCTGGATCGAGCGGCTCCGGAAAGCGGGCGGGTCCAAACTGCTCGAATGGCTCTCCAGTGCGGATTTCGAGCTCCTGGTGTCTCTTTTCAAACAATGGATTGTGGTCGATATTGCTCCTGAGGATATAGATCTTGTCGAGGCGGCCGAAAAACTGCCGCCGAGGACGCTCGATGACCTCTATTTTTGGGAATCGAGATATCCACAGTACGATGACCTGATAACCCATCTGCTCACCACTGTTTTCGAAACAAACTACGGCTTTTTCAAGGAGTTGATGAACAGCGTCCTTTATGCGTCCACCCCGGAAGTGGAGGAAAGCGCCTACCATTTTCATCGCGCCAGGCTGGAGGATCATGCCATTCCCGATTTTTACGATGCGTTGGAAATCTACAGGTCAATTGGGCCTGATGAATTTGCGCTGAAAAAGGTGCCGCCAAAAGCTGATCGGGACCAGCCCATTCCTTCTTTTGCTCTGGCCCTTCTTTCCAAGGGCGACCTGTTTGCCGGGGTCGTAAGCCGGATCGAAGATCCGGGTCTGCTTGAAATCCTCCAGCTCGAGATGGCCGCCCTTACAAACAAGGTGATCGTTGCCGACCGGCTTTCTCTGGATAATGCCGACGGCCTCCGGCTGGCGGTCGAAAAGGCACTGGCCTACGTGAATCTGGGGCTGGAGTTGCGGTCCGGAGCTAATATCGAAAAAGCCGAGGCAACCCTTTGCGACAACTTCCTGGAGCATCTCTTCAGACTCGCACAGGCCGAAGTCGCCAAGATCAGGGGACGGCTTCAGTGGATAACTCAAAGTGGTTGGCTGAGCCAATGCACGGCAGGCGTAAAGTGTATCGACGGGGAGTGGTTCGATGCTGCGGAGGAGCTTTTAGCAAAGACCCCCAGGATACTGAAGAGCAGACTCGGCGGGAGTGTTCCGGGCGTTTTGCCTGCCTACGATTTCTTCAGGACCCCTGAGGACCTCGCCAGAGGCAGTCATATCGTGGATGTGATCACCTGCGCCGGGGACCTCTATCAGTTGCTGAGCGCTCACACAAGTGATCCGGGGCAAAGACTGTGGACTGATGGGCAGGTCCGGGCCCCCGAAGATATCACCCTGGGGGTGATGGTGCTGACCGCAGCGGCGAACTCCTTGATTTCCGGGAAATGGAGGGCTGCGCCTCTTGCCCGTGCGGCCTGGCCGGAAGTATTCTCGTTTCTTCAGCCTCACGCCATCGACAGGGCTGTCATGGACTGGGTTGACCGGTCTGTGCCCAACAGAGAAAGAAAATCTCTTGGCCAGGCTTACCTCACCCCCATTTTGCGGGACTACGATCTTGAAATGCGCCCGTTTTCAGCGCAAAACCCGCCTGAGATGCATCTGGTAAAATTCTTTATGTTCAGTGAATGACCAAATCGGCGCCCCTTCGAGATTTTCGCCCCTGAACCCGGTTGCCTTCACCCATGTCAGCTTTCCAGGGCAACTACCTTCGCTCGGAGGGAAC
>DASPQK010000216.1:0-4361 GCA_035624985.1 Syntrophobacteraceae bacterium
TGACTACATCGATCTCCTCTCCGGGGTCGGGTTGGGACTTACATGTCAGGCGCACGTTGCTTGCCAGAACGAAAAGACCCCTGTTCTCCAATACGGCTGGCTGAGGGAAGCAGGACCCTATTAAAACGTATTCCTGGGCTCCGTAGCCGGTTTCCTCCTCAAGTTCGCGTCTAGCGGCAGCTTCCGGGCAGGTATCGCTCGGATCGATCAAGCCGCCGGGGAGTTCCAGGCTGACTGCTTCTATCCCATGGCGGTACTGGCGGACCATGACCACTTCACCATCGGCGGTCAAGGGCAAGACCATGACCCAGTCGCGAAAGGAGATAGCCTTGACTTCAATGGCGGCGCCTGTTCGGGGTGATAGGACAATCTTAGTGTGAACCTTGAAAATTCCATGATCTTCAAAGGGTTTTCGCTCCAGGATTGTCCATTCTCGAATCATCTATGAAAACCTCCGCTGGCTGCGGGTGTGGACCCCTCTAAGCCGGGGCCGTGCCTCAGAAGATGCTGAGGAGACCCCGGCGCCTTCATCCGGTCGGTCGCCGCTCCATCGTTGAAACAGTGAATGCTCGATGCCAAAGTAGTCGAATATCTTTCCGATTGTCTGATCGATTATGTCTTCAATAGTTTTTGGATGATGATAAAAGGAGGGGACCGGAGGCAAAATATGTGCTCCCATATCGGCGGCCATGCTCAACAGGCGTAAATGTCCCTTATGAAGCGGCGTTTCTCTTACAACAAGACAAAGCTTGCGCTTTTCCTTCAACACTACATCGGCCGCACGCACCAGCAGGTTGTCATCATAAGAATTGGCAATTCCCGAGAGTGACTTGATTGTGCAGGGCACGACCACCATCCCGTCGGTAATGAACGAACCGCTGGATATGGGGGCCGTCATATCCGCATGGTCATGCGCAAAGTCCGCCATTGATATGACTTCATCGGCCGTATATGGGGTCTCTATTCCGATGTTCAGCCTGCCGGATTTGGAAAGGACCAGGTGGGTTTCATAGTCCGTTTGTTTGAGCAACTGGAGGCAACGAACACCGTATATGACGCCGCTCGCGCCCGAGATTCCAACGATGATGCGTTTTTTCACTTTTCACCTCATCAAACGATCACAAACCATTCAAACTTTTCGCAGACCGGCCATGTTCGATCGACGTCCTGAACAAGTCTTGCGCAGCCCTTGCGAGGGCCAGGGCAAACTCTGGCTCCTCCATATTCGCGTCGAAGAGCGACAGCTTGATTTCAGGCTTCAGGAGAACCTGTAGCTCATCAATGAAGACCTTGTCCTCATTAAGGTCAAAAGTGGGGCTGCCGGGGACATCCAGCGAAGACCAGCCTTTTAAAGGAATCATCACCAGCGTCGGCCCGGTGGATTTGTTGAGCTTTTCGGCAAAGGCCCTTGCCACCTGCCTCAGCTCATCAGGTGAGAGTCTTATCCATGTGCGAAGCTTATCTAGATCGTACTTGCGGCGCTGATGATACTCCGGCGTGTACCTGGACTTGGCTGGAGTCATGTAATTGACGCTGCATGTCGATATAATCTGAGGAATGCCCTTCCTACCGGCCGATTCCATACGATCCGGCCCGGCATCCCGCATAAAACCGAAGAGATGCTCACCGACACCTCCAGGCGCTAAATCAACCACTCCCTGAAAGAAACCCTGGCTTATCATCTTTTCCATGGCGCGATCGCATACACCTGCGGCCGAAAAACCAATGACCTGGTAACCGGCCTTTTCCAGCTCTGCGCGCACGGCGCTCGCACACTTTTCACAAGGACCCAGCATGGTTAGGGCAATAGCGCATTTTTCTTCCGCCCTAGGCGAGGTGATATGATCCGACACCATGCCCTGCAAGGCGCAGGCTGCCCGGTCGATGACGTTTTTGAGCATATTCGACAAGCCGGAGATTTCAATCACTGAGTGGAACAGGGCGATATCGCCGGTGTCTATATAGCGTGTCGACAAACCGGGAAGGGCTGCGGTCGAAGAGACCATTATCTTTGGAACTCCGAAGGGCAATGCGCGCATCACATCGGTTGCCATCAGCGATCCGGTCGAGCCGCCGATCGCTATAACTCCGTCGAGCCGACCCTCTTCAAGAAGCTGCCGGGCGATTTTGGAAGCGCCTGCTATAGTGACATTGGTGATATGAGAGCGTTGTTGAGATCCGGTGATCTCCTGAAGGCTGCTGCCTGCGGCGGTGGCCACCAGAGCGGGCGTAATCTCCGCGGGAGAGTCCGCACTCCCCCGCAGGGAGATGTCCATAAGAATCGGGGTCAACCCCAGCGCTTCGACTGCCGAGCGCAGGTAGAGCGTTTCCCCCCCTTTGGTGTCAAGGGTGCCAATGATCAATATCTGTTTAGCCACGAGCCTTCACCTTTTCGGCAATATTCTTTTTCAAAACTTCCTTGTTGACTTTGCCTGAATCGCCTACGATGGGAAATTCATTGACCAGTTCCAGACGCTCGGGCAGCTTGAACATGGCCAGCTTCCTGGACTTGAGAAATTCCACCATGTCTTCGAACGTAAACCTCTGCCCCGGCTTGGGGATCACATAGGCGCAGGCGCGCTCTCCCATTTCACGATCTGGGTAGGGCACCACCGCCACCGCAGACACCTTGGGATGATCGTTGAGCAAGCCCTCTATTTCAGCCGGGTAAATATTCTGGCCGCCCCGAATAATCATGTCCTTAGCGCGCCCAAGTATCCACAGGCAGCCCTGATCGAACTTGACGATATCCCCGGTGGTCGTCCATCCTTCAGGGTCGAACACCGTTGAAGTCAGATCTTCGTCCCGGTAATAGCCCGCGGGTGCATGGGGGCCCCTGAAGTAGAGCACGCCGGGTTCTCCCTCGGGTACTATCTGGCCAGTGTCCTTATCCACAAGCCGAACGTTGTTCCCTGGCAGCATCCTTCCTACGGTGCGGCGACGGAGGTCCTTGGTGTCCTCTACACGGCATCCTGAAACCGACCCTACGTCCTGGGTGCCAAGGTCGCTGGTGATCGAGGCATTAAACGCATTTTCCGCTTCCTCTGCTACCTGCGGGGGCAGGTAACCGCCTGCGGAACGGATAAAGCGAAGGGAACTCAGGTCATATTTTGAAGCATCGCATTCGAGCATGCGCACCAGATGGGTAGGCACGACGCCGATCGCCGTCGCTTTCTCCTTCTCAATGAGCGCCAGGGCCTCTTCGGGTGAAAACTCCTCAAGCATCACCGTCTTGGCGCCCGCCAGAGGCGCCGCAAAGTAGGTGAGGGTTCCGGCCGCGCCGCCTGCATGGGGCGCAATCGCCACCGTAATGTCGTCTTTGGTCAAACGCCAGATATCCACGCGCCCCTTTGACGTACATACGCGCGGAGCAGTGGGCCATTCAACCAGTTTAGGTATCCCGGTAGTGCCCGAAGTGGTGGTCAAAAGCGCCACGTCATCGGTCGCGCTGAAGCGCCTTGCCGCCAAGAGGTTTTCGTCTGCGGGGCGGACCGCCCGTTCGCGAGCCATCTTCGTTATGGAATAGGCACCCTCGGGAGCGTTCCGGGGAACCTCGTCATCGAAGAGGAAAAAATGTTTCAGATGCGGGAAACGCTTCCGGAGTTCGCTGTACATCTCCAGGTAATCAAATTTGCGATATATATGGGGAATCACTACAGCGGTCGCTTGCGTGCGTTCGACCATATATTCGAGTTCGAGCTCGCGAAGGTAAGGGTATACAGTCAGAGAAATGCAGCCGGCCCTTTCGCATGCGATGCGGGACAGAAACCCAAAAACGCTGTTCGGTGACTGAATGATAATGCGTGCATCCTTGGGAATACCCATCTCCACCCAGGAAATGGCGATGGCGTCCACAAGCTTCTTAGCTTCGGACCAAGTCAGGCGGTACTTTGAATCTACCATAGCCTCGCGCCCACCAAATTCGCGCGCGTTGCGTTCCCAAAAGTCATAGAAAAGTTCCTGGGTCCAATAGCCCTGATCCAAAAATTCCTTGACCATCTCCTTCGTATATCTTATGGGCTTCAATTTAGAGTCTCCTTATAGCTCTTACAGCCCCAGCTCAGCCCAGCGGCTTTTCACTCGCTTGACCATCTCCGGGTCCAACTGGATCTGAATCGGTTTGTTTTTCCATTCATAGGGGATCGTGGCGTCCATAAGCAGGCGCCCCGTTATTTCTCTGGCCTCGATAGGAAGAGAGGGATCCAGAGGAGTCGATCTGCCCCGCTTGATTATCTGGCAGCGGTTCGGCTGGAACCGGAAACCAACAGCGTACATCACGCGGGGGATGTCCCAGGGATCGATATCTTCGTCCACCACAATGACCGTCTTTAATCCATAAGCGCCCATTTCGGTGGAAATGG
>DASPQK010000217.1:0-4595 GCA_035624985.1 Syntrophobacteraceae bacterium
CAATAGCTTAAGAGATAGCATCTGATTTCGACAGACATCCGATTGAGACTTGCAAATTCAATCCAGACCATTATTTAAGAGGAACACGTGCTTGTCCCTCGAGGCACGCAGACCTGTGAGCCACTGGCCTTATCCCCAGTCGGGGTCGTCACCCAGCTGCTCGACTCGGTAATCGCGGTATGCCCCATCGAGCAGGAAAATCAGGAAGGTCTCGTGAACTAGGTGTATGAGCCTCTGCAGGGCATACTTGTAATCACCGTCTTTGACCGCGATGGTCAACGCCACCCGTCCGCGATGGTTTGAGCAGCGGAGGCGCGATTTGGCGGGAACTATGCGCCGATGCTCGGGCAGGCCCGCGTCGTGATGGGCTGCGACGAACCGCTTGAAGTCGGCGTACAGGGCGGGCGGGACATGGGGCAGCACCTTGGGGAGAGAAATGGTTTTTTTCGCAGTGTCCACAATGATGTCAAACACCAGATCCCGGTGCCAGGTCATCCTGAAGGCAAGCGAAGCACCGCGCACACGTTGAAGGCTGAATCCGCGAAAGACTCCGCGCCGCGCGTACTCCTCCATTAATCGCCGAACTCCGACCAATTGAGCGGTTGCCTTTTTTGCCGGCAAACTATCCAGCTCCCCGAATGATTAAGGAGACCGGGGCGGCCCGCGGTCCGCCGAGCCGGGTCCCATGATTAGAAAATCAGTGGAACATAGCCCCGACGCCTGGCTGCGGCAGCCAGCCAACGGCCGGGGGATACAGCTTATTCACATTGAAATCCCGCAGCCCCTGACAGTTGATCAATGTAGAGATTTTGTCCTTTATCCCCGCGTCGTAGCTGCGCTTTAATGCGGCACGCAGTTCCTCCGGGGTGGATACATATTCCCCACGCGCTCCCAGCAATTCCGCCATCTTGTCGTAGCGGAGGTTCTCCTGGAACAGGTACATGTGCAACGCGCGCGGAGTGTTCGAGGCCATGGTGAAAGTGCCCCAGCAGTCGTTGTTGTAGACAACGCAGATGACCGGCAGCTTGTACTTTGCGCAGGTGTCGAGCTCCATCATGGTAAACCCCATGGCGGCGTCCCCCATAATGGCCAGAACCGGAGCCCCTTTGTAGGCTGCCTGGGGGCCGACGCCGCGCTGGACCGCTACGGCAGATCCCATTATCATGGCCACATCGGGACCCATTGGCCCGAACTGGTAAACGACCGGGATTTCCTGGCCCGGCCGATAGGCGCGCAGCCACCGCTGAGCACAATTACCGGCCATGGCGCCTCCCCAGCTGGTCACGGTTTGTTTGGGATCGATATCACCCTTGTAGAGAAAATCGTGCACCTCATTGCACATGACCAGCGGATGGAGCTTGCCGGTATCGCGGGTGTACTTGAGTCCCTTGCTGTAATTGTCGAGTTCCGTTTTCTCATGCTTCTGGCGGGCGGCGGCGAGTTCAGCCACCCAGGAATCGCGCTTTTTGCGCGGCAGGCTGTTGACAAGCGCTTCCATGAAATACTGCTCGTCACTGACGATCCCCAGGTCGACCGGCCAGTTTCTGCCCAGGTCCCCCTGCTCGGGGTGCACGCGGATGGTTTTGATGCCGGGCGGGAATGTCCATTCCTCCGGCCCCGGCATCGAATATTGGCCCACGAAAACGATCAGATCGGCGCTCATCAGGGCATCGTTCGACATGCTGCCTGACAGACGGTGCTCGTCAGGGAAATGCCCTCTCACCGGACCTGTCGAGACCACGGCCATCTCATGCTTTTCGGCCGCCTGCATGAGTGCGGCATATGCCTTACGTACAAACACGCCGTGTCCGGCGATGAGGACGGGGCGCTCCGCCTTGTTGATCATGTCGACTGCCTGCTGAATTTCCTTCGATCCCGCGTAAGCTCGTGTTTCACTCCGGTACTGGTCCTTGCTGAAGAAAAAATCAAGTTTGGAGGGATTCTGAAAACGCGCATTCGCAACCTCGGCCGGAAAGTCCAGGTGCACAACATCGGGCACTCCCGACTTGAGATTCCGGAATGCGTAGGCGCCATACTCGTAAATCCGGCCCGGCACGGTGATCCGCTTACCCCATTTCTTGAGGCCTTCGGTTACGGGCTGCTGAAACATGAATTGGACGCTCCGTTGCCTGTCCTCCGCCGCCAGGTTCGTATTGCTTGCCAGGACGAGCAGGGCGGAATTGGAGAAGTGCGCCGAGGCAATGTTCATGATCATGTGCGTAATGCCTGGACCCTCGGTCCCGGAGCAGGCTACGACTTCGCCCGTTACGCGGCTGAAACCATCCGCTGCGGCGCACATCCCGCCTTCGGTGCGCCCGCCGTAGCATGGTATGCCCACCTGGGCAATTTCGTTAATGATGCTGTAGTTGCCCGCGGCGCAGAATAGGGCGGCGAGATTCTCGTCCTTGCACAGATTGGCGAACACCTGGGCGCCGGTCATGCCGTCCCCTGTAAAATCCGCGCGGCGCACCGGTGCCGACATCGATTCCTCCACCGCTTTGGGAACCTGTAGTGGGAGGCTCGCCGGCTCCGCCGATTCCGCTCTCGACCCTGCCAGGGCTGCAGCGGCGGCACTCGCCGCTATCTGGCTGAGAAAACCGCGGCGGGAAGCCCAACCCTGCTTAGGCGTGGGGCAATTATTCGTCTGACGTTTGTCGCTCATTGAACCCCTCCTTCCTCCGGGATGCGCTCTCGACAAGAATATGATTTTATGGCACGGGCTTACATAATATTCGATCCAAATAACTCAGCTACGGTAATCGTGGGGATGTGCTCAGGAGGCCTGACTATCTCCAATTTCATAGCTTGACTGGGGCATTTAAAGACGCACAGACCGCACCCCATGCAATGCTCATTAATAAGAAAGGCCTTCATTTTTTTCGAACCGGAGACTTTCTTAAACTCAATTGCGTCGAAGTGACATCTTTCCACACAGGTTTGGCACCCCTGGCATTTTTCCTGGTCGATAACAACCCTGAATCGGCTGGGCGATATCATTTCCCAGATATTCGCCAGTTTCTTGAATCCCGAAATTATTTCGCAGCAGCATTCGCAGCAGTTGCAGGTTCCCTCAATCTGGGCCGTATTCGGAGACATTTTAATCAAGCCATGATTCTCCATCGCATCGGAGGCGGCCAGTGCCTGTTCCACCGTGACCTCACCCATATCACCAAAAAGCAAACCTGCCGGATTTTGCTGGCCCCACTCTCCCTGTTTCCACTTCCAGCCGGTGCAGCCTCCGGGGCTATCACAAGTCCCCCAATAACGACGGCAGCCGCAGCCATCAAGGATCCCCAGGGTTCCGTCTTCCTTATTAAATCCCCCCTGGGCTATTTTTTGAGATCTTCTGTAAATTTGTTCTATGTCTTCGTACCAGAGGATCTGGTCTTTAGGGATATCGGGGCTGGCTAAAAGTGCAAGGCGGGCAGGAATGATCTTGTGCGACCTTCTTTCGGGACGTTTCTGGGCACGAGCTTTCATGTGGTTGACATCTATTTCAACATAATCGCCGGAATGAAAAAAATCGAACCACAATTCTTTCAGCTTTGGTGTGTTATTTATGCGAGGGAAAAAGCGCGGCATCTGCGGGATAGCATATTTCCCGTCCGGCATCCGCCTGACAAAACCCCGGTTCAGCAGATCCTCAATTCGAGCTGAAAGAGTCTTTTCGTCGATCCCCACTTTTTTCATTAATTGCTCAAATGTCAGGCCTTCAGCCAGATCGACGGCAAGCTCGGCCTCTTCCAATGTCATCTGGTTCTTCAGGATCTCGATATAACGCGGATAACCCACAACGCCGATCTTTTCCGATAGCTTAAGGTACACTGCATCATCTGCGACCATTCTTTGCTCCTTGATAATCATATAAGAGATCCTTGCGGTGATAGATAGCGGTGGTGGTTCCCAGATGCCTAGAAATGAGCTTGGTTGCAGGAATAAAGATGGAATTTAACGCCATAGCACATTTGTAAAAACCTGATAAAAAGGTGGTGGGCAAACTCGACCTGCCCACCTGTGCTATGGGTTTTGAACCGGGCGCTCGTTGCCTTATTCTCTGCCCAAGCCCGGGCCATTATAACATGGAGAAATGAGCGCCGGAAAAGGAATGAACCGTGTATTAAGGAAGGATTTGTCCATCCTCGAGCCAAGCGGTGCGAGACCTGCTGCGGAAGCGGGCGCATTTGGTTAAACAGAGGACACAAAATATCTTGAGCATACAAAGATGCAACAGGTTTCTGACAGAACTTGTATAGAAATGGTGGAACATGAGATTACGCGTATTCTTTGGGCAACACGAAAAATCATGGCTCAATGAATAGCTCTGCTGCGGCATATCCCTGAAACATCCCCCACCATCTCTCCCAAGCATCAGCATCAAGCTTCCTAGGAAACGGCCCGCTGGTATTCAGTAATTTCAATGTTGATAAATACAGCCAACTGTTAGTAAATAAAATCAGAATCCAGGGTTAAAAATCCATCACTGAAACAATTGAGGGGGGAATGCAACATGTCCAGTAATCAACACACAATCAATGATGCCTCCAGAATCATCAAAGCCTTTGCCGTTACCGCGACAATCCTGCTCATCTCTTTGA
>DASPQK010000218.1:0-6575 GCA_035624985.1 Syntrophobacteraceae bacterium
TATCTGAAGGAACTGAAGCACCTCGGCGGTCTCGCCGCTGTTGCTCAAAAACAGGCCGGTGTCTGCGCTCTGGATTATCCCCAGGTCTCCGTGCAAAGCTTCGACCGGGTGAACGAAAATCGATGGGGTGCCGGTGCTCGATAGGGTCGCGGAAATCTTGCCTGCGACGATCCCCGACTTTCCAATCCCGGTTGCGATTACTTTCCCCCTGGTCTGGCTCAGGATCGAGACCGCCCGCTCAAATTCAGCGCCTATGCGGGCATGAAGGGACTCAAGGGATGCTATCTCCTTGCGGATCAATTCTTTTCCAAGACTGAGGCATGAAACCATATTTTCGGTCAATTTCTGGCGTTGAGATAACTTCTCAAGCTGAATTGCGCATTGTTTATCTTGAGTTTCTTGCGGATATTTTTGCGGTGCGTGCGGACCGTGCTTTCAGCTATGTGCAGCTGTCTTGCTATCCCTTCAGTTGTTACGCCATTCTTGATAAGGGAGGCAATCTGCACTTCGGTGGATGAAAGCGCCATGGCAACGCGCGAATCCATAGCAAACCCGGAAGTCAGGTCTTCAATCTGCCTGGTCAGCATATTGAGCTGACCTTCATAATTGCGAAGGGCAGGATTGTTCTTGAGCTTTGTTACCATCGGTATTATGAGATTTCTCAATTTCAAGGCGATTCGTTTCTCGGTTTCCTCTCTTTCCAGTTCGATATTTTGCGCAAAAATCGACAGGGCCCTGTTGGTGTCCAGAAGCTGGGTATTTAAATACTCCAGCCGCTGCTGTTGATCGAGCAGCTCCGAGCGGCTCCGTTCCAGGTCGGCTATGAGCCTTTTGGATACCCTCTCATTTTCAAGAGCCGTTAAGGCTCTCAATACCGAATGGTATAACAACTCGTTTTGAAACGGCTTCTCCAACAGGTCGAAAGCCCCGAGTTTGAGCGCGCGGATAGCGGTGTCCTTGTCGGCGAACCCGGTTATGATGATTATCTTAACATCTTCGCCAAACCGCGTAATGAAGTCCAGTCCGCAAAGATCGTATATGAAAAGGTCCAGAAGGATGACGTCGCTGCCGTTGCGCCTGAGGATTTCAAGGGCCTCATCGGCCCGGGCAAAGGTTTCAGTGCGAAGCCCCCAGCCCTGGAGTATCTCGGCCAGCGACTCGCGGACAAGCGGGTCGTCGTCGACCACAGCCACCCTGAAATTGCTGAAACCTTCCATAGAGTCCACTCTCAGTGACGGTCCGCAAGCAGATGCGTCGGTGATGCGGCGGCGCTGCCTTTGGGGAGCGGGCATTGCATCCTGGAACCTCCATTATGCTGGCATTAATTACCAGAAAATGGAACTAAACGCAATACATTAGCTATTTGGCGCAGAATGCGATATCATGCATCCACACCCTTTATACGGTAATTTGTACTTAACTATTTAGTATTATTTTCAAATGGCCGATTCATGGTAAACGGTTTCCTGCAAACGGAGCGCAGGGTTTTTGATGGTCTCTTGCAAAAGCGGTGCTGAACTGAGATGGCTAGAGTTCTTTTTGTCGAATATGACCGGGCTTGGCAGGAAGTTGCCTGCGAAGGACTGACCTCACACAGACTGGAATCGTGTCCTTCACTGAATGAAGCTTACAAACGACTGGAAAAGGAAACCTTCGACGCTATCGTTGTGAGCATCGAATCCAATTACGAAAACAATATACGGACACTAAAAGACAGGCTCCCCCCGCATACGCCCGTGGTGGTCGTAAGCGAGCAGACAAAGACCGACACGGTTGTCCAGGCCATCAGGGCAGGCGCTTTCGACTTCATTGTCAAGCCTTACACCTCCGCCAGGATCAGGATTGCAATCGAACAGGCGGTTGAAAATCGTGCTCTAAGGAATGAAATCGACTACCTCAGGCGCACCCAGGACACGGACTACGATTTTAACAGGATAATCGCGGTAAGCCCTGCCATGAGCAAGGTCATCTCCACATTGAGAAGAATCGCCGATTCGGAAGCCACTATCCTCATAACGGGAGAAACCGGCACAGGCAAGAGCATGCTTTCCGGAACGGTGCATTTCAACAGTCGCAGACGCGCAAAGCCGTTCATCAAAATCAACTGCGCCAATATTCCGGAGACTTTGCTTGAAAGCGAGCTGTTCGGGCATGAACGAGGTGCTTTCACAGGAGCCACCAAGACCAGGACCGGACGCCTGGAGCAGGCCAATGGAGGCACCGTTTTCCTCGATGAAATAGGTGAACTTACGGCCACCCTCCAGGCAAAACTGCTGCGGGTGCTCGAAGAAAAATGCTTCGAGCGGCTTGGCGGAAACCAAACCATTCGAACAGACATCCGTATAATCGCTGCAACTAATAGAAACCTCGAAGCCAACGTGCAGGCAGGCGCCTTCAGGGAAGACCTCTACTACAGGATCAATGTGTTAAGAGTGCACCTGCCGCCTTTGCGGGAGAGGCCCGAGTGCGTCGAGCCGCTTTCCAGCTACCTGCTTCACAAAATCTGTCGCGAACTCAAAAGGGATTTCATCGGATTCGCCCCCGGCGTAGTCGAACTTTTCAAACGCCATCATTGGCCGGGCAATGTGCGGGAGCTTTCCAACGCTATCGAAAGGGCCGTCCTGCTGGAAGAAAGCAGCCAAATAACCCTGGAAAACATCTCTCTTGCTGGCTTTTCGCCCAGAAGCGAATCTTCTTCAAAGCCTTTGAAGGACCTTGAAGAAAGCGAGAAGGACCTTTTGATTGAAGCCCTCGAAATCAGCCAATGGGTCCAGAAAGACGCTGCAAGCCGCCTGGGGGTGACTGCGCGAAAACTCAACTATATGATCAAAAAGCACGGCATAACTCACACCCGGTGGCGTAGGAACCGGTGAAACGGAATTAACCCCGGACCATCTTCTCAAGCAAAGTGCAAGCTATCCGTTTTGCGGCGTCCTGCTCCAACGCGGCAAAATCCCCGGCGGCTTTGGCCATTTTTGAAATCACAACGGGGTCGCTAAGGGTTTTCAGTAAAAAATCGCTTAATTCCAGTTCAGAGCAAACCCTTGTTGCGCACCCCGCTGCCAGCAGGGCTCTTTCGACTTCGGCAAAGTTGAAAAAATGAGGTCCCCAGCATACGGCAGCGCCCTGGGCAATCGCTTCAAGAGGGTTATGGCCGCCGATTGGCACAAGGCTCCCGCCAAGAAAAGCTATATCGCAAACCGCATATATCCTGGCAAGTTCACCGAGGGTGTCGAGAACGTAGACTTGTTTTCCCCCTGCACTTTCTCCCTTCGAACGAATACCTTTGGTAAAACCCAGACCGGATGCCAGAGCTGCGATTTGACCGCCGCGATGAATCTTTCTTGGAGCGATGACAAGCAGAAGGTCCGGGACCCTGGTGCACAGGTCACGGTGGATGCGGAGCAGCATCTGCTCTTCCCCTTCATGCGTGCTGCCTGCCACCCATACCCGCCTGCCCGCCTCCAGCCCTATGTCGGCCCTGATCGAAGCAATCTCGGGCGCTGAAATTTTTGCCAAGGAGGATTCAAATTTCAGGTTGCCCGCAGCGACTACTCTTTCCGGCATGCCGCAAAGCCGGATGAAACGCGCCCTGTCCAGTTCTGTCTGGGTAAGGATGAGAGCGAACCCGCCAAAGATTATTTTCGCCAGTGCGCCCAGCCGGCAATACCTGCGGAAAGAACGGGGCGACATCCTTGCATTTACCAACACGGTGGGAATGGACTGCTTATTCAGCCGCCAGGTAAGATTGGGCCAGAAATCGGATTCCACCAGCACGAAAAGCGAAGGCCTGATGCGTTTAATGAGCCCGTTTACGGCCCAGGGAAAATCGTGCGGCGTGAAAAAAAAGCCTTCCACCAACCCGTCGAGTCTTTGCCGGGCAATAGACATACCTGCTTCGGTGGCGGCGGAAAGGATAATCTCAATGTCCGGGCGCATGAGTTTTAATTCAGCTATGAGAGGAATCGCTGAGAGCGTCTCGCCCACCGAAAGGGCATGAATCCAGACACGCTCGCGGCCCGCGTTCAGAGGTGCAGGGAGCCTGATTCCCATTCGGCTCTGGTAATTGCCCCGGTATTTCCCGTCGGTCACGGATCTTAAAAAATAATATGAGTAAAGCGCAGGCCAGACTAGACACAGGGCCGCCCCGTATGCGGTCAATAAAACGATGAATGATGAATGATGAATGATGAATGACCGATCCGTTCTCAATTCCACATTTCTCATTGCCGATTCATCATTCATTATCCATCACTCCTGATTCATCGTTCGTCATTCCTGCCGTATTCAGCGCCAGCCGGGCGACACGGGCAGATATGCCGGGGGCGCCGAGCAGATTGCGAATCTTCTTTAGTTCCAGCCTTTGCTCGTCCAGAAGCTCCGGATTCGTCAGGAGCCTCAGGGCGCACCGGGCCAGACGCGGTCCGGTTGGTTCTTCGCCCACAAATTCCGGCACTATTTGCCTGCCCGCTATCAGGTTGGGCAGCCCGACGAACTGGGTTTGAACGAGCATTTTACCGATTCGCATGCTTAGCTTGGAAAGTTTGTAGAGCACGATCATTGGAGTTTCGAGGATCGCAGCCTCCAGGGTCACCGTCCCGGAAGCCGCCAGGATAAGATCGCACGCCCTTATTGCTCCGTAGGTGTCGTTTGAGACAATCTGCACCGGCAGGGAAAATCGGGCGGCCCTTGTCTGCATTTGGGCCGGGTCGAGCGATGGCGCCAGGGGCATTATGAACCGGGCTGCCGGCAATGAGCGCGAAATGATTTGAGCTGCTTCCATCAGGATGTCGAAAAGCAGCCTGATCTCGGTTAGCCGGCTGCCGGGGAGCAATCCGATAACAGGGCCGTCCGAGCGCCGGTAGAGCCTGTCGCACTTAGTCTTGTCCGGCGCTTCCGCCATTATATCGATCAGCGGGTGCCCCACGTAATCGACATCCATGCCGTGAGAGGCATAGAACTGTTTTTCGAAAGGCAGGATAACCGCCATCCGGTCGACAAGCCTTTTGATTTTCCTTACGCGGCCTTCCCGCCAGCCCCATACCTGGGGGCTAATGTAGTAAAAGACCCTGGCGCCGTTTTTTCTCGCAAACCTTGCAAGCAACAAATTGAAGTCCGGAAAATCGATCAATACGACCAGCGCGGGGCGATTGACCAGAAAATGAGACCTGATCTTCGCCCAGGCGCCGTATATTGCGCGGATATGGCTTGCGACTTCCGTGACGCCTACAACCGAAATCTTTCGATTATCCACTATGAGCTGAACGCCCCGGCCTTGCATGTGGGCCCCTCCCAGACAGCAGATGTGCGTCTTGGGGGCAATGGACCATATCGCGCGGGCAAGATGGGAACCGTGCAGATCCCCCGAGGCTTCTCCGGCGCTTATGAAAATTTCCAATTACTTTTGCCTTATCGAAGATTGTTCTTCAATCCTGCTCGATATTTCCAATGCGACCGCCAGTGCCCGGCGCCCCTGCTCGCCGTCCACTTCAGGCTGTTCGGCCGTCCGCACGGACCTAAGAAAAGCGCTGATCTCTTCTTCAAGCGAATCGGTCTCAATTATTTCAAGCTGCTCGATAGAAAGCTGCGGAAAGCCCTCTTCGCCTAACTCGTCTTCCCTGTAGACGGCATAAGCGCGTTTTTCGGCATAGTCCGCCGAAAAATAGCAATTCTCCTGGAAGATGCGCAGCTTCCTCATGCTCTTGATGGAAATTCTGCTCGCCGTGAGATTGGCCACTGCGCCGTTTTCGAACTCCATGCGAACGCTTGCGATGTCGGGAAGAGCGCTGAGGGCGGAAACGCCTGAAGCATGTATGTTTTTTAAAGGGGCCTTGATGATGTTGAGCACGATATCTATGTCGTGAATCATCAGGTCAAGTATGACGTCTACTTCCAGACCTCTTTCATTGAAGAGGGCCAGCCGATCGGCTTCCACGAACATTGGGTCGATCAGCCTCGGGCGAATGGCCATGAATGCGGAGTTGAACCGCTCCAGGTGACCGACCTGGAGGATTAAACCGTTTTTCTTTGCAATTGCAATCAGTTCGTCAGCTTCCTCCAGGTTCTTTGTCATCGGTTTTTCCACTAAAACGTGCACCCCGGCAGAGAGCAATTCCCGCGCGATGGCAAAATGCTGTGGCGTGGGTGTAACGATGCTGACCGCATCGACCTTGCCTATAAGGTCTCTGTAATCGGTCAAGACCCGGGTCTTGACCTCTCCTGCAACCTCAGCCGCCCGGCGGGGGTCAATGTCCACAACGGAAACCAGGTCGGCTTCGGGCAGCCGCGCATACTTTTGAGCGTGAAAGCGCCCCAGGTAGCCGACGCCGATCACCGCTGCGCGCACGGCCCCGGGCCGGGGGCTGCGGACCAGAATCCGGGGACCTCCGGGACTCAGGTCTTGAACGCCGGATGCATGAGCGACGATATCGAGTCGGTGAGTGTCGCGGTCGGTTCTCTGAGTGAGGCGGGGAGCCCAGCAAAGGGATTCCAGGACCGCCAGAGCGTCTTTGTCCTGAAACTGAGAAGGACGATATTGCTCATTTTGGACCAGTATTGAAATCCCCGCCGAATCC